>JAIYDW010000208.1 GCA_027487315.1 Verrucomicrobiaceae bacterium
GGTAGGAGAGCGTCAGCAGCAGGAAGCTGAAGCGGCTGGACTGCTGGCTGAGGCGAGGGCGCAGCAGAGCCAAGGCAATGGCGGGCGGGCCAGCGGGATTTACGACTCGATCCTGAAGAGGTATCCATTCACGCAGTCGGCTGCGGAGGCGGCGTATGCCAAGGCTTTGATTGTGAGAGAGACAGGGAAGTTGCAAGATGCCTTTGATGCGTTTCAAAAGCTGATCGAGGACTATCGTTCCAGCCCTCGGTTTGCGGATTCGCTGGGTCAGCAGTTTGAATTGGCAGAGGAAGCCAAAGGGGGCAAGAAGCAGCGTAGCGTGCTGATTTTGCCAATGAAGATGGGGTCAGACGATGTGATCGAGATGTATCGCACGATCATCAAGAATGCTCCGTTTGGGAAGTTTGCGGCGATGGCGCAGTTCAGTATCGCAGAGGTGTATCAGGATCGCGGGGATAAGGACTTGGCGGTGACGGCATATCAGGGGGTGGTGGACAATTACCCCAACTCCAAGCAGTCGTCCGAGGCGCAGTTTCGGATTGGGGCGATCTCGAACATCGCTGCGCAGCGGAGCGAGGACAACTCGAACCTTCTGGCAACGCGGGATGCTTTGACGTCCTACGTGGCGACTAACCCATCCGGGGAGCGCAAAACGGAAGCGGAGCAAATCATGAGCCAAGTGAACGAAGCTGAGGCGACGCAATCTTTGGTGGTAGGCAAGTTTTACGAGAAGCAAGGCAAGCCAAAGGCGGCGGCGATTTATTACAACGAGGCACTGAAGTATGGCACGGCTGAGGCGTCGGCTGAGGCTCGGGAGTTGTTGGCGCGGCTTTCGCAGGACAGTCCAGAAGCAATGGAGGCCGTTGGCAATCAAGACTTCACGGTGCCAGCGGCATCTGATTTGCGGAATCGGGATGACTATGTGGGGCCTCCGTCGCCTGAACTGGCGAAGTTGAGTGAGAAGCCGAAGATGCGTGCGGATCAGGATGACTTCATGCCGATTCCCCTCCAGGAGCCGACTTTGCCAACACGACCTGGGACCACGCCAGCGACAGCACCAGGGACGTTGTTGCCGCCAGTGCCGGGTGGAGGTGGAGCGCCGCTTTTGCCGGTGCCACCGGCTCCGGGCCAAGGTGCAGGCATTCCGCCACAGCCAGCAGTGAGTCCCAACCCTCCGGTGCCACCCGTGCCAGGCGCACCGAAGCCGTAGTGATTTCATTGCCGTCCCGTTTTGGGGCCATTCAAGCCTGACTTACTCTTCACCGATTCGATACTCCCGACTGACACTATGAAGTTTTTCACCTGTCTCCTTCCTGTTCTGGTTTTGGGCCTTACTGGCTGTGCTGGTTACCAATTGGGTGGTGCCAAGCCACAACATCTTGCGGGAGTGACGAAGATCGCGATTCCGGGGTTCACGAATCAGACGTTGGAGCCAAGACTGGGGCCTTTGGTTACCAATGCGGTGATCAAGCAGATTCAGGCTGATGGTTCTTATCAGGTTGTGTCACGGGATGAGGCTGAGGCTGTGTTGGAGGGGATTGTGACAAACGTGGATCGCTCCCAGTTCCGTGCTGTTCGGAACAACGTGTTGAGGACGTCGCAACTTTTGGTGCGTTTGCGGACAGACTACAAGTTGGTGAGCACGGCGGATAATACGGTGTTGCATCGCGGTCGCGCCTGGGGTGAGTCGTACATCGTTTTGGATCCCAACTTCCAGTTGTCGGAAGCGCAGGCACTGGAAGATGCTGCTCAGCGCATGTCTTTGACGATGACGAGTGAGCTTTCCGAGGGCTGGTAATTTGACAAGAGACGGGGCGCTTGGCCCTGTTCATGACTACAGCAGGCGAGAGCCTGTGACTTTCGAAGCTGATTGAGTGCTGAAACCGAATCTCCATTAGAAGTCGGCGCCGTGGCGGCGGTGGGAGGGGGATTTACGAGTGCGGCGGGTTTGACGCTGGTGGCGACGCCCATTGGCAATCTGGGAGATTTGTCCTTGCGAGCGATCGAGGTCTTGAGGACAGCGACGCAGGTGGCTTGTGAGGACACTCGGCACAGTCAGCGATTGCTGGCTCATCACGGCATCCGTGTGCCTTTGATCAGTCTCAACGAGCACAATGAAGCGCGGCGGATTCCGGAGTTGGTCGCGGCCATGAAGGGTGGCGGAAAAATCGTCCTGATCTCTGATGCCGGGATGCCGACGGTGTCTGACCCCGGGCAAAGGTTGGTGCAGGCGGTGATTGCGGCTGGGTTGGCGATGACGGTGGTACCGGGAGCATCTGCGGTGCCGACGGCGCTTGCTGGATCGGGACTGCCGGTGGTGCCTTTCTATTTTGGAGGATTCCTACCCCATAAGAAGGGGCAGCGGGAAAAAGAGATGCTGCGGGCGCTGGAGAGGGACTGTACATCGGCCTATTTTGAATCTCCGTATCGACTCGTGGATACCCTGCAAATGGTCGCCACTCACCAACCGGAGCGCAAGGTGGTGGTGGCCAGGGAGTTGACGAAACATTTTGAGGAATTTCAACGCGGCACGGCGCAATTTGTGCTGAGTCATTATCAGGGCAAAGCTCCGAAGGGAGAGATCACGCTGATGATTTCTCCATTGGAGATGCCCAAGTGGATCAGTTGGTAAACGTCTGATCCCAAAACCAACCTACCATCCAAACCTGAATTGAACATGTCCACTGGCGAACTTGGCAACAGTCCTGAGAGTCTAAAAGCATCCATCACCAATCACCTGCGTTTCACTTTGGGAGCGTATGAGTCGTCGGCCAGCGCGAATGACTGGTGGGTGGCGACCTGTCTTTCGGTGAGGGACCGGGTCATGGAGAGATCGACGCAGACGCGAACCCTGCATCGATCCTATGGAGCGCGCCGGGTTCATTATCTTTCGTTGGAGTATTTGATGGGGCGGTTGCTCGAGAACAACCTGCGCAATTCGGGGCTGTATGACGCGACGAAGGAAGCGTTAGCAAGCATGGGTAAGGACTTGGACGAGGTGCTTCACCGGGAGCCAGACATGGGCTTGGGCAATGGTGGGTTGGGTCGGTTGGCGGCGTGCTTCATGGACAGTTTGAGCACGCTGAATCTGCCTGCGATTGGGTATGGTATTGACTACGAGTTTGGGTTGTTCCGACAGGAGTTTGTGAATGGTCGTCAAGTGGAGCATCCTGACGCGTGGCAGCGAGACGGGAGTCCGTGGAAGATTGCGCGGACCGCGTATCGCCAGACGATCCATCTTTACGGGCACGTGGTGCAAAGGTTTGATGACAGCGGGCATCCTTACCAGGATTGGACGGACACCAAATGCCTGCTGGGTTTGCCTTACGACATTCCGATTGTTGGGTATCAATCGAGCACGGTGAACGTGTTGAGGCTGTGGCGGGCGCAGGCGGATGAGGACTTTAACTTTCAGATATTCAATGAGGGCAGTTATATTGAAGCGTTGCGTGAGAAGGCGCTGGCTGAGACGGTTTCGAAGGTGCTTTATCCGAACGACACCACTGAGAATGGAAAAGAGTTGAGGCTAGTGCAGCAGTACTTTTTTGTGGCCTGCTCCTTGGCGGACATGGTGAGGCGATTCAAGAATGGGTATGACCTGCCATGGAGCGAGTTTCCTTCGAAGGTCGCGGTTCAACTCAATGACACGCACCCTGCGGTGGCGATTCCTGAGTTGATGCGGATTTTGGTGGATGTCGAGAAGTTGCCTTGGGATGAGGCATGGAAGATCACTCAAGCGACGATGTCGTATACGAACCACACGCTTCTACCAGAAGCCTTGGAGACCTGGAGTGTGGGCTTGTTTGAGAAAGTTTTGCCAAGGCATCTGCAGATCATTTACCAGATCAATCAAGGGTTCCTCGACAACGTGGTGGAGAAAAAGTGGCCGGGTGATGTGGGTAAGAAAGAGAAGCTTTCACTCATTGGGGAGCAGGGTGGCAAGCATGTGCGGATGGCGCACATGTCGGTTCTGGGTGGGCATGCGACGAACGGAGTGGCGGCGCTGCATACGAGGCTGCTTTGTGAGCGACTGTTTCCAGAGTTCTTCGAGCTGTTTCCAGATCGGTTCTTGAACCTGACCAACGGGGTGACTTTCCGGCGGTGGTTGGATGTTTGCAATCCGCAGCTTTCAGCACTGATCAAGGAGTCGATTGGGGATGGCTGGTTGAAGGACTCGTCCAAACTGATCGAGCTGGATCGGTTTGCTGATGACGCGAGTTTCCGAGATCGATTCCACGCGATCAAGCGTGATCACAAGGTGGTGCTGGCCAAAATGGCGCAAGATCAACTGGGGGTGATCATCAGTCCGGATGCGTTGTTTGACGTGCAAATCAAGAGGTTGCATGAGTACAAGCGGCAGCACCTGAATCTCTTGAATATTCTGACGCTTTACCGTCAGATTCTGGATAATCCTGGCCTTGATGTGCATCCCCGGGTTTTCATTTTTGGGGCGAAGGCAGCTCCGGGTTATTACCTGGCCAAGAACATCATTCATTGCATCAACGCAGTCGCGGCGAAGGTGAACAATGATCCGCGGGTGGGTGGCAAACTGAAGGTGCTGTTCATGCCCAACTACGGGGTGAGCGTGGCCGAGAGAATCATTCCCGCAGCGGATCTTTCGGAGCAGATTTCGACGGCGGGCAAGGAAGCTTCAGGGACCGGGAACATGAAGTTGGCGCTGAATGGTGCGTTGACGATTGGGACCTTGGATGGTGCGAATGTGGAAATCGCTGAAGAGGTGGGAGACGAGAATATCTTTATCTTTGGCCTGACCGTGGAGGATGTGACGTCCTTGCGGGCGCGCTGCTACAATCCGTATGATTACTACTGGAAGAATGAGTGTCTGAAGGATGTGATCGACTGGATTGGCAGTGATTATTTCACCGGAGTCACCGGAGAGTTTAAGCCGCTGCGTGACAGCTTCCTCGACCATGGGGATCCGTATCTATGTCTTGCGGATTATGAGGGCTATGTGGCTGCTCAGGCGAAGGTGGATGCGGCCTACAAGAATCGGGATCAATGGGTCAAAATGGCGGTTCACAATACCGCCCGAGTGGGCAAGTTCTCTTCTGACCGCACGATCAGTGAGTATGCTGAGAAGGTGTGGAGTTTGGGGGCGATCACTCCTGCGTGAGGCGTGGCTGAGGGCGGGTTGGTGCCTTGTCGAAAAGGCTGCAAAGAGGCGACTCTTTGCAGCCTTTTTCTTTTGGCGGGGCTCAACCTGAACTCCTCGATTGGAGGCATTCGATAGGCTTGAGCCTTGGGCTCTGAAGAATCTCGTTATCTGTATTCGGGGCTCAATCTACGGTGATGACGATTTTGCCGAAGTGGCTGCCGGATTCGAGGTGGTTGATGGCGGCAGCGGCGTCGGAGAAGGGGAAGGTGGAGTCGATGATGGGGGTTAGGGAAGAGGTGCTGAAAAAGTCGACCACCTTGGCGAGCATGGCGCGAGAACCGACGTAAACGCCGTCCAGGCGAATGCCTTTGCGGAGGATTTGCACGGTTTGAATTTCGCCCGAGGTTCCGGTTAGGACTCCGATGAGGGCGATGTGTCCGCCGAAGCGGGTGGCTTGGATGGAGCGATTGAGGGTTTCTGGGCCGCCGATTTCGACGACATGATCGACCCCTATCCCGCCGGTTTGTTCGAGAGCCCAGGAGGCCCAGTCGGGGTTTTGTTTGTAGTTGAAGGTGGCGTCGGCGCCGAGTTCCTGCAAGCGGGCGGCTTTTTGATCGGAACTGGTGATGGCGAGGACGCGGGCGCCGTGGTGTTTGGCGATTTGGAGGGCGAAGATGGAGACGCCGCCGGAGCCTTGGATGAGAACGGTGCTGCCGGGTTGGAGTTGGCCGCGAACGATGAGAGCGTCCCAAGCGGTGACGGCGGCGCAAGGCAGGGTTGCGGCTTGGGAGAAGGTCATGGCATCGGGAAGGCGGACGAGGGAGTTCGCGGAGACAGCGATTTGGTGGCGTAGGACGCCATCCACGGCGCCTCCGAGGGCGGCCGCGGAGTGGGCCTGGCTGAAGGGGCCGTCGAGCCATGAGGGCATGAAGGGAATAACGACACGGTCTCCGACTTGCCAGGTGGTGACGCCTGCGCCGAGGGAGATGATTTCGCCTGCACCATCCGAGCAGGGGACTCGAGGGATGGGGCCGGTGACGCCCCGGATGCCGAGGATGTTCATGTAGTCCCGGTAGTTGAGGGAGACGGAGCGGATTTGGACCACGAGTTGACCCGCTGCTGCAATAGGGGGAGTCGTTTCGACGATTCTGAGGGAGTCGAGCCCGGAGGTGCCGGTGATATGATAGGCTTGCATGGGGGAGGTCATGACACGGGGTGCAAGGTCTGGCAAGAGGGTTCTTGGGTAGGGTGTGCGGTGGCTAGGGACGAATCCGAGTTGGCTAGGAGAAGATGTGAAGAACTTTCTGATTTTGAGGGATTTCGGACCTTTTGTGCCGTTGGAACAAGGTTTCGGAGGGTTTGGAGGGTGTGAAAAAGCCTTCGGGACAGAGCGTTAGGGTGGTGATCGGAAACGGGTGAGACTCGGGTAGAATTCGGGTGGGAGAATTGGGGTGGGGAAGCGAGGTTGCGGTGTTGATAATGGCCTACAGAACTTGTTACGTTTTTTTGAGTATTGCTTCGTTAAAGCGTTGATGGAGTGGGAGTTAAGTGTGATTTAGGCATGTTTATTGAGGTGGTTTTGATGGGCAAAAGGGGGCGTGATTTTTGCTGGGTTGTCTGAGGGAATTGGTGTTCCACGCTTTGTTTTGTGGGGTTCCATGAATTCCGTGGATAGACCCGCAACCTAGGGGGCGGTGGAGGGATTGTGGGTGCAGTTTTGGGCTGAGAGTGCCTTATCTTAACAGGTGCAAGCAGCCTGTGAATAAGTTGTGAAGAACCTGGCATAACGCCGCTTCTAGCCCTTCAAAGCAGGAAGATTTGGCCATCAGTTGCCTTGGGCTTCGTCGGCGTCGGGCTCGCGTTCGACGAAGCGCATGGCGTAGTCGATGAAGCGGAGGTGGACGTCGTCCGTGGGGCCGTTACGGTTTTTGGCGAGGATGAGGAGGGCTTGGCCTTTTTTGGCGGCTTCTTTTTCTTCGTCTTCGACTTCCATTTTGCCACCGGCGTAGTCGGCACGGGTGAGGAGGCCAACCATGTCGGCGTCCTGCTCGATGGAACCGGATTCACGGAGGTCGGAGAGAACGGGGCGCTGGCCTTTGCGTTGTTCGACGGAACGGTTGAGCTGGGCGAGGACGACGATGGGGACGTTGAGTTCTTTGGCGAGGCCTTTGAGGCCGGCGGAGATTTCGGCGATTTCGATTTGGCGGTTGTCTTTGGCGCGCCGTGAGCTGGAGGTGAGGAGTTGCAAGTAGTCGATGGCGATCATTTGGATGCCATACTGCTTTTTCAGGCGGCGGGCTTTGGCCCTGAGTTCCATGATGTCGAGGCCAGGGGTTTCATCGATGAAGATTTTGGATTTTTGGAGTTCGCGACTGGCTTTGGCGAGAGCTTCTTTTTGGGCGTGGGTGAGGAGGCCGCGGGAGAGGTCGCCGAGGGAGAGCATGGCGCGGGAGACGAGGAGGCGACGAACGAGCATTGCGGCGCTCATTTCCAGGGAGAAGACGGCGCAGGGGGTGTCGAGATCGACGGCGATGTGCTCGACGATGTTCATGGCGAACGAGGTTTTCCCCATGGAAGGGCGAGCGGCGATGACGAACATTTCACCGCCCTGCAGGCCGGAGCTGATTTTGTCGAGTTGGGAGTAGCCGGTGGAGAGGCCGCGGAGTTGACCGGGGTGTTGCAGCATGTATTCGATGGCGTCGATGGCATCGTTTACGTGGTGCTTCATGTGGCGGAAGCCTTCTTCGGTGCCGCTGTTTTCACGGACGGCGAGGACGCGCTGTTCGGCGACGTCGATGATGGTGTTGACGTCCTGGTCGAGTTCTTCACGCCCGAATTCGTAGGCGGAGTGGATGTTGATGGAGCAGGCGTGGATGAGGTCCCTGAGGATGGCCTTTTGTTTGAGGATGTCCCGGTAGTAGGTGTAGTGGGAAGGGACGGGGACGTAGATGAAGAGGTCTGAGATGGCGGAGGCACCGCCGACTTTGTCGAGCAGGCCCTGCTCACGCATGGCGTTGGTGACAGTGATGAGATCGATCGGGAGATTCTTGTCGTAGAACTCGAGCAGCTTGTCGTAGATGGTGCGGTGGGCTTCGTGGTAGAAGCAGGGGGAGGGAAGGGTGAGGCGGCTTTCGGCGAGCAGGTTGACGGGGTCTTGGAGGAGGCAGCTTAGGAGGCCTTTTTCGGCTTCCTCACTGAAAGGCAGGGCGCGGTTGATGTTTGCGAGGAGTTCCTCAGCGGTGGGTTCGCGGAACTTCTTTTTGCTCTCAAATGGAGTGCGATCACTCGCGGGGACGGCGGAGGGGGGTGGGATCGTGGCAGAAGCTGCGGCGATGAGTTTTGATGCGTCTTCGGCCATGAACGGGAGAGGGAAAAGCTGAGGGGAAACGAGACTAATCGGGATAACGTGATGCACAAGATTTCACGCGAAGAAAAACAAAAAGGCCGCAGGAGCTTGTCCTGCGGCCTTTTGAAAAAACAGACTGCTTGAGTCGGGGTGGTTACGCGTCTGCGGGGGCTTCGGCGCCTTCGGCAGAAACGATGACCTTGAGGAAGCACTCAATTTCGCTGTGCAGTTTGACGGGGACGTCGAAGGTGCCAGTGCCTTTGATGGGCTTGTCGAGTTGGATGGCGTGACGGTCGAGGTCGATGCCGGAGTCGTCTTTGACGGCTTTGGCAATATCGATGGTGGTGATCGAGCCGAAGGCCTTGCCTGCTTGTCCGGTGGCGAGGGTGAGCTTGATTTTCAGCTTCTTGAGTCGCGCAGCGATCTTTTGAGCTTCGGCGATTTCATTGGCTTCACGCTCGGCGCGAACTTTCTTGAGGTTTTCGATCTGACGAAGGTTGCCTTTGGTAGCTTCATAGGCCTTGCCGCTGGGGACCAGGAAGTTGCGCGCGAAACCGCGACGGACTTTAACCACATCGGCTTCGGAGCCGAGGTTTTCGATCTTTTCTTTGAGGATGACTTGAACGGTCGCCATGATATTTGTTTCCTGGTTTGAGGGGGTAAAGGGGCCGCGAAGGTATTCGGATGGTTCAGCATGTCAAATTAACATGCTCGATTCGAGGAGGTTTTTTGCATTTATGAGGTTTTTAGGCTCTGCGGGCGAGGAATAGGAGGGCGATGACGCTCATGGAATCGCGGATTTGGCCGGTGGCGGCCATTTGGATGGCTTCTGCGAGGGGGAGTCTGCGGATGGCGATCTGTTCGGTGTCTTCGGGTTGAGGGGTTTCCTGGGTGAGGCCGCGGGCGATGAAGAGGTGGGCAGTTTCGTTGCCAATGGAATTGGAGAGTTGGATATCGAGGAGGAGAGGTTCGAGTTCGGAGGCGACGAGGCCGGTTTCTTCGAGGAGTTCACGGCGGGCGCAGTCTTCGAGGGACTCGCCTTCGGGGCAGCCGCCCTCGGGGATTTCCCATTCGTAGCGGTTGTGGGTGTAGCGGTATTGTCCGACGAGCCAGGTGTAGCCGTCCTTGTCGATGGGGACGACTCCGACGGCGCGGTTGCGGTATTCGACGACGCCGTAGATGCCGGGGGAGCCGTTGGGTTTGAGGACTTGATCTTCGCGGACGCGAATCCAGGGGTTGAGGTAGATCTCCCGTGAGCTTAGGGTGGTCCAGGGATTCTTTTGGGGGTCCGAGGTCATTCGGGTTGGGTGGAGAGGGTCAGGCCTTCGGGGGTGACGCGTGCGGAGCGGAGGGCCTTGAGGGTGGTGGAGATTGTGGGGTCTTGATGGTAGGGGGTGATCCAGGTCCAGGCTTGCTGGCTTTCGATGAACCCTGCGGGAATGGTTTTTCCTGGGACGTCGATGGCGATGATGCGGGCGTCCGGGCCTTCGGAGGTGACTTCGACTTGGAAGGAGGCTTTGCCGACGAGGTAGCGTTTGGGTTTGCCGGAGAAAGGGAGGGGATTGAGGGGGAGGGCGATGTCGGCCAGGAGGAGTTTTTTCTCGGGGTTTGTGCCGGTGAAGCGGACGATGTCGGCGTAGCTGCCGTTGCCAAGGTCGGGAGCCTTGGCGACGAGGGCGTTGAGTTCGGCGAGGGTTAGGCTGAGGCTGGCGGGTTTGCCGTTGGTGATGGCTTGCTGGAGGGCGGTGGCTTTTGCGGTGAGGGTTTGGGTTTCTTCGGTGGAGAGTTCGACGCGCGGTGGGAGGGTGGCTGATGCGACGGTGAACTGGTCGATTTCGGCGTCCTGTCGGAAAAGGGTGTAGGCACTCCAGGCGATGATGCCAAAGAAGATGGCGGCGGCGGCGGCGATGATGACGCAACCGTAGTAGGGACTGAAGCCGGAGACGGGGTCTTTGATGGGGCGTGACATGGGGATGGGACATTCACGGTGGTGTCAGGGGAGTCAATTCGGTATTTTGGAGTGGGATGGTTAGGCGATTGAGGCTGGAATTGATTTGGCTGGTGATTTGGGTGAGGGCACATTAATGGTTCGATTGTCGCGCATGAGTTTTCTTTTTGTTTCTGACCTGCACTACTCGCTGAAGCAGTTTGATTGGGTGCTTGCCCAAGCGGGGGATTTTGAGATGGTGGTGATCGGGGGGGATCTTTTGGACATGGGGTCGGATCTGGACACAGATGTGCAGATTGCGATCGTTGAGAAGTATTTGGATCTGCTGAGGAAGAAGACGACCGTGGTGGTTTGTTCGGGCAATCACGACGGGGATGCGGTGAGCGAGGCGAACGAGTCCTTTGCCGAATGGCTACGGGAGGCGCGGAATGACCGGCTGCATGTGGATGGAGACAGTTTTGATCTTGGGGAGACAAGGGTAACGGTTTGTCCCTGGTGGAATGGGGAGGTGATGCGGGCTGAGGTGGAGGCGCAGTTGACGGCTGAAGCAACCCGGGTGAGGGGGAAGTGGATTTGGGTTTACCATGCGCCGCCGGAGGGGGCGCGAACGAGTTGGGCGGGGCGGCGATTCATTGGCGACGACTTTTTGAAGGCCATGATCGAGCGGTTCAGACCGGACATGGTGTTGAGTGGTCACATTCACAACTCGCCGTTTTATGAACAGGGGGCGTGGGTGGATCGATTGGGTTCGACGTGGGTGTTCAACCCGGGGCGGCAGATTGGGATGCAGCCGACAAGCATCGTGGTGGATTTGGAAGCGATGACGGCGCGATGGAGCTCGATCGAGGCGGAGTCAGTCCAGGATCTCCGAGTCGCGGAGGCCTGATGGGGGAGCTTTTTGGCGCGACTTGGGTTGGCGGTGGATCAAGGTATCGAGCATGGTGTCGAGCATGCCGAGGTGGTCGTGTCCGGCGAACTGCTGTTTCACATCGACCAGGTATTTGTTCATGGCATCGAGGCGGCGTGCGAGGAGGCGGCAGAGGTGAATGCTGACGGAGGGATTTTTGGCTAGGAAATCGGCGGGGTCGGTGACGAGATGGAAGCGTGCAGGAGAGGTCGCGCGAACGGAGGCGGTGTGGGGCACGGACATCAGAGCGGAGAGATCGCCGAAGATGGCGCCGGGTTCATTGGCTTTGGCGACGACGACTTCGTCTTTGACGATTTCGACGCTGCCTTCGATGAGGAAGTAGATGTGGCCGGTGTTATCGCCCTGGGTGAGGATGAGGTCACCGGGAGCAAACTGGCGGATGGGGTGGTCGCTGAGGGCGGAGAAGAGGAAGTCCATCATTAGCGAATTGAGAAGCGATGGTTGGATGGAGCCATGCGGTGCTTGGGGCTTGATGAAAGGGGGCTGTCTTAGCTGCGTTGCAGCTGGCGGACAGAGAGGGATTCGAACCCTCGGTACGCTTTCACGTACACACGCTTTCCAGGCGTGCCCGTTCGACCACTCTGGCATCTGTCCATTTCAGCCCCGTTCAGGAGCGCATACGTTGGGGGGGACTGGTCTGGGTAGCAAGTGAAAAGTGAATCGTGTGAAGGGAAATGACAAAGGGATGGACAAAGCGAGGGAGGTGGCGCGTTATGGAGGGATGCGATGGTTTGATGTTCGTTGGGTTTTGGTCGTTGGATTTTTGGGATTGCCTGGCAGGGGTTTGCTGCAGGGGCAATCGCTGGCACCGGAGGCTCCACCTGCGGTCTCGGAATACATGGGGCGGACGGTTGCGCAGACGATGCACTATGCGGGGGCGGGGTGGTTGATCCGGAACAAGCGGGATCGGGAGGAGGGGACGTTGCGGATGCGGGAGGCGCTGGAGTTGAAGCCGGGAATGGTGGTGTGTGATCTGGGAAGCGGGAACGGGTATCATTCACTGCCGATGGCCAAGGAGGTGGCTCCAGAGGGGAAGGTGCTGGCGGTGGACATTCAGCCGGAGATGCTGGAGATGCTGAAGGAACGAGCGGCTGCTCAGGCGGTGACGAATGTGGAGTGCATCGTGGGGGAGGTGCATGATCCGCATTTGCCGGAGGGATCTTGTGACCTGATACTCTTGGTCGATGTGTATCATGAGTTTTCGCATCCGGAAGTGATGCTGAAGGCGATTCGCAAGGCGCTGAAGCCGGACGGGAAGGTGGTGCTGGTGGAGTTTCGGGCGGAAGATTTGAGTGTGCCGATCAAGCCGGAGCACAAGATGAGCAAGGCTCAAATCATGAAGGAGTTGGAGGCGAATGGGTTCGCGCTGAAGCGGAGCTTCGATGAGCTGCCGTGGCAGCACATGATGTGGTTTGGGAAGAGTGAGTGATGGGGCCGGGTTTTAGACCGCCTTACTCTCCCAATAACTCTTTGCGTGTAAAGACGGAGGCGACGGGGTAGCCTTTGGACTCGATGTTTTCGCGACCGCCTTCCTGGCGATCGACGAGGACCAGGACGAATGCGACTTTGCCGCCTTCTTCTTCGACGGCTTGGATGGCTTTGAGGGTGGAGTCGCCTGTGGTGATGACGTCATCGACGACGATGACAGGAGCGTCGGTGGTGAAGTTGCCTTCGATGCGCCGGCCTCGGCCGTGGCCTTTGGGTTCTTTGCGGACGGTGTAGGCTTGGATGGGAGCGTCTGGATTCACCATGGCCGAGGTCATGGCGAGGGAGAGGGAGAGGGGATCGGCACCGAGGGTGAGGCCGCCGACGGCGGCGGGAGTGATGCCAAGGCGGGCGGACTCGCTAAGGGAGAGGCTGTGAAGGAGTCGACCGACGAGGAGGGCGCCGTTGGCATCGAGGGTGGTGACGCGGCAATCGACGTAGAGGTCGCTTTGTTTGCCGGAGGCGAGGGTGAAAGAGCCGGTTTTGACGGATTTGGAAAGGAGGAGGGAGCGGAGGGCGGAGCGATCGGAATCGAGAGACATGGGATGGTTTTAGCCTGGAAAGGGGTGAGGGCAAGTGCGGGGTAGGGGAAACGCACTGGAGGGAGTGAAAAATCTCGAAGGACTGAAATTAAACGTTGCTGAATAATCTGGGTTTGGTAAACAGAACGTGGTAACTTCTCCCGATTATGACGCCTACGCTTCTCCCTCCCGCCGTCGTCACTGAAACTCCGCCGAGCCAGCAGGTGCTCGAGCGAGATTTGGTGAGGGTGAAACAGGGCAGTCACTATTTGAAGATGGCGTTGGATCAGGTGGCTGAGGGGGTATTGATTTTGATGCCGGAGCAGGATGGGAGAGAGCCTTATGTGATGCATGGCAACATGCGGGCGCACTTGCTGGCGGGGGTGGATCCTTCGGCGGGACTGCGTGAGAGAACGTTGACGGAATTGGCGGCGAATGATGAGTCGGCGGCGATGTTGCGTGGCGCGTTGAAGACGGCGCGTGAGAGTGGTGGATCGGCGGTGTGTCAGTGCGCGCTGCGTGCGGGGTTGGGAGGTCGTGAGACTTGTTTTCAGTGGCAGGTGCGTGCGGTAATGAATGAGCACGGGGTGCTGATGAATTACACGCTGTGCTTCAAGCCTGCGGATGAAGGTGCGGCGGTTGAGCGGGGTCGGGTTGAGGAAGAGGATCAGGATGCATTGACGGCGAGGCTGAGGACAGAGAATTTGGCGGCGTTGGCGCAAGGGATTGCGCATGATGTGAACAATCTGCTAGGGCCGGTGTTGGGGCAGTTATCGATGACGATGCAGCGGTCGCAGATGCCGGCTGAGATCAAGGCGGATTTGGAATTGATGTTTACGGCGTTGAAGCGTGCCAAGTTGTTCACACAACAAGTGGTGAGGACAGTGCGGTCGCGGTCAGAGGAGCGTGCGCCGGTGAATTTGGCTCAGATGATTCGGGAGGTGCTGCCGGTTTACACGGCGGGCGGCAATGTGGAAGTGAAGGTGAATGCCTTGAAGGACTTGATGTGGGTGAATGCGAATGCGGTTCAGATCAGTCAGGTGGTACAGAATTTGGTGATGAACGGGATGCAGGCGATGCCGTGCGGGGGATTGATGTTTGTGGAGCTGAGCAACACAACTCGGGGTCTGGGTAATGAGGAGGGTGTGGAGCCCGGGAAGTATGTGGAGGTGCGGGTGAGAGATCGCGGGACCGGGATGACACCTGAGACCCTGGGGCGCTTGTTCAATGAATCCTTCACGACGAAAGCGGATGGAAGTGGGATTGGGTTGACGACGTGCCGGCGGTTCATTTTGGATCATGGCGGGTCGATCCGTGTGGTTTCTGAATTGAATGTCGGGACGGAGTTTCGGGTGTTGCTGCCGGGGGTGCCTGCGCAGGCGCATTTGGATGATTCCTCGGAGCAGATGCCGATTCCGCTGCAGTTGGGCGAAGGACGGGTGATGGTGGTTGAGGATGAGGTGGCGCTACGGCATGTGGCGCGCTGCATTTTGACTCGGTGCGGCTATGAGGTGGTGGAAGCGCAGAATGGTGAGGACGCGCTGAGGATTTACAAGGAGGAGGCGCGATGTGGGCGGACTCCGGATGTGGTTTTGATGGATTTGACGTTGCCGGGTGGACTCACGGGGGGAGAGGCGGCGCGGGCAATCTTGGATTTTGATCCTGCGGCGAATTTGGTGGTGACGAGCGGGAGCGTGACCGAAGACGTGCAGTTGGCTTATTTGAATGAAGGCTTTTGCGGCGTTCTGCCAAAACCTTATGAGGCAGGGGCCTTGACGATGACGGTGCAGATGATCATTCAGAATGCGGCTGAAGCGGCGAAGAAGCCGTTGAAGCCGAACTCCGAAGTTGGAGGCACCCGATAGGCTTGAGCATTGGCCGCTCAACGCTTCTCGCTCCTTGAGCGGCATCGTAGAAGATGCAGCCGCAGCGGACCGGAAAGCCTTGAGCGACCAAGCCTCTGCGCCTCTCATGCACCTCGAACTTCGGACTTTGGGTTGAGTTGAAGGATAGGGCGGTGCTTCTGTTCTCGGTTGCAGGAATCCTGTGATTGGGGCAGATGGAGGGATGAGTTTGAATAAGACAAGTGTTGGGGTGCTGGGATTGGGGATTATTGGGTCCAGGGTGGCTGAAAAGGTGCGGGCAGCGGGTTTTGAGGTGTATGTTTGGAATCGCACGCCGAAACTGGTGCCGCATTTTTTGGGGAGTCCGGCTGAGGTAGCGGAACAGGCGTCGATTTTGCAGATTTTTGTGCGGGATGACGAGGCGTTGCTGGAGGTGTTGGAGGCAGCGCGACCGGCATTGGGGCGGCGGCATTTGGTGATGAATCATGCGACGGTGAGTCCGGCGGCGACGCGCGCGGCGGCGGCGATTTGTGAGGAGTGCGGGGCGGAATTTTTGGATGCGCCGTTCACGGGCAGTAAGATGGCGGCGCAGAATGGGAAGTTGGCCTACTATGTGGGAGGTCCGGAGCCGCTGTTGGCTCGGGCGCGGTCGGTTTTGGAGGCGAGTTCGGCTGCGATTTTGCCGATGGGGGAGGTGGGTGATGCGACGGTGGTCAAAATCACGACCAATTTGATTTCAGCGTCGATCGTGAAGGCGGTGATCGAGGCGGCGCAGATCACTCAGGCGCAGGGGGTGGCGCTGGAGCATTTGCTGGAGGGGTTGAAGGTGAACGCGAATTACTCGACTTTGATTGGAATGAAGCTGCCGGGGATGATGGCGGGCGATTTTGAGCCGCATTTTTCGCTGAAGAACATGCTCAAGGATGCGGATTTTGCGCGGGCGCTGGCGGCGGAGAAGGGGATTCGGGCCGAGGTGTTGGATGCGACGGCGGCGTTGATGCGGGAGCGGTTGAAGGAGGGAAAGGGGGAATTGGATTTCTCGGTGATGGGTGAGGAATTGTTCAAAAAAGGGGGTGTGGCATGACCAAGGAGCGATGGGAAGCGATTCAGCAGAATGGGGGGATGGCGGACCTTTCGGGTCGGGCCAAATGGCTCATAACTGGGGAGGATCGGATACGATATTTTAACGGACAGGTAACGCAAGACGTGCGGCGGGTGACGGCTGAGAAGGCGGTGTATGCTTGTGTGACCGATGTGAAGGGGCGGATCAGTGGGGATATTTTTGTGAGGGTGACGGTGGATGGGGAGGGGTTGTTGTTGGATGCGGAGGAGGGGTTAAGGGAAGTGTTGATGTTACGATTGGATCGTTACATTGTGGCGGATGATGTGGAGATTCAGGATGTGACGAACGACTGGGATTTGGTGCATTATTTTGGTGAGGCGGCTGAGGGAATTGAGGGGGGGAGTTTGTGTGAGCGGTTTGGGGTGGGTGGACGGGATGTTTGGACAGCCAGGGGTGAATCGGTCACGAGTGGAGATGGGTTTTTGAGTGCGGAAGAGTTGGAGGTGTTGAGGGTTCTGAATGGGGTGGCTCGTTATCCGTTTGAGTTGAATGGGGATGTCTTTCCTCCGGAGGCGGGTTTGGAGTTGAGGGCGATCGATTACAACAAGGGGTGCTACATTGGGCAGGAGGTGATCTCTCGAATCCGGACATCGAGGAAAATGCCTCGGGAGTTGGTGGCGTGGCGTTTGAACGGAGGGGGCGAGGTGGAAGCGGGGGCACAGGTGGTTTTGCCGGGAGAGGGGGGGCGAATTCTTGGGGGTGTGACGAGTGTGGTGGTTGAGCCGGAGACGGGTTTGGCGGCGGGCTTGGCTTATGTGAAACTTGGCACGGTTCCCGATGATTCTCAGTTGCTTGTGGGAAATCACCTCGCTACTATCCGCAGGCTCGTGCCCGGGCTTTCCTTCTGACTCCCATGAAGTATTACAGTCTCCTCTTTTTTGCCGCTATTGCCGTTGGGGCTTGCAGTCTGACGTCTTGTGAAACTTCGGGATCAGCCGATTTGAAGTATCCAACCGTGCAGCAGATGGACGACACGGATGTGCAGTGGGGTCTTTCGAGGCGGAAGCCGCGTGGGACACCCTCCCGGAGTTTGGTCTATGATCAGGCGGCTGGTGCTCCGACTTCAGGTGGGGTGGGTGGAGGGGCGGTTCAAGCTCCGGCGATGCCTGACCCTGTGTTGGATTCGGGTCCACGCAGTTCCACGACACCTTCTTCGAATCCCGCACCTGTCATTCCCGATCAATTGCGCTAATGTTATCCCTTTGGACTCCCTCAAGTATTTCGCTGCACCCCATTAAGTCCTCACGACCTGCTTCACTCATGAAACGTTCACTGACTCTTCTCTTTTTGACGGCCATTTTTGCGATGCCGATGGCAAACGCGCAAATTCCGTCCATTCCGACTGATCTACCAACGGAAGTGCCTGCGGGTGCGGCAGAGAAAGCGGCTGGGGCTTTGGAGGCTGCCAAGGTGGTGGCTCCTGACCAAGTGAAGAAGGTTGAGGAAAAGATCGAGAAGGAATCGAAGAAGGTGGCGTCGGCTGGAGTGAAGGGGACGACGAAGTCGAAGACGCGTGACGTGAGGGATCCGGCGGGCTGGGGGCCGGACGAGGTGCATAAGTTGGCGGTGCTGGACCTGAAGATTGGTCGGGAGACAAGCACCGTGATGTTTGAGCTTTTTGCTTCGGATGCGCCGAAGACGGTGGCGAATTTTGTGGCGAACTCGGACAGCAAACTTTACGACGGGTTGGCGGTGCACCGGGCGATCGACAGCTATTTGGTTCAGACGGGTGATCCGTTGACTTCAGATGAAGACGCGAGGGACAAGTGGGGAACCGGGGGGCAGGACCGTTTGCCAGCTGAGATCAAGCGCAGCCACAAGTTGGGTGCCGTGGCGATGGCGCGTCGTGGTGACAAGGTGAATCCGAGCCGGCTTTCGAATGACAGTCAGTTCTACTTTGTTTTGGGGAACATGGCTGGCCTAGATGGGCAGTACACGGTGTTTGGTCAGGTGGTGGCGGGACTGGATGTGTTGGAGTCGATTTCGAGAGTGCCGACGGACAGCAATGAGTGCCCGCTGGAGCGGATTGAGATCAAGGCGGTGAAAGTGGTGGATCACAAGGGTCCGCTGATTGAGTCGCAAGCAACGAATTCGGGTCGGAAGTTTACGAAGCCGTTTGCGGCGAAGGGGCCTTTGGAGCGCTTTTTGGAGCGGGTTTGGTAGCGTTTCCCTGTCTCTTTATCCGATCCGTCACTGAGGCTCGGCGTTTTTGCTGATCCATGCGAGGAATTCGATGTTGCCGTCGGTGCCTTGGATGGGGGAGGGGATGAGGCCTTGCCAGTGGAGGGTGGGTTGGGATTGGACCCAGGATTGGATGCGGTGGCAGGCGCGTTGGTGGGCGGTGGGGTCGCGGACGATGCCGCCGGGGCCGATGTCTTCGCGGGTGAGTTCGAACTGCGGTTTGATGAGGACGACGGCGTGGCCGCCGGGTTTGAGGACGGCGAAGGCGGGGGGGAGGACGAGGGTGAGGGAGATGAAGGAGACGTCGGCGACGATGAGGTCCACGAGTTCGGGGACATCGGCGGGGGTCATGTGGCGGACGTTGAAGTTCTCGCGGCAGATGACGCGGGGGTCATCGCGGAGTTTCCAGACGAGTTGGTTGGTGCCGACATCGTAGGCGTAGACTCGGGTGGCACCGCGCTGGAGGAGGCAGTCGGTGAAGCCGCCGGTGGAGGCGCCGACATCGAGGGCGATGAGGCCGGTGACGTCGATGTGGAAGTGGTTCAGGGCGCCTTCGAGTTTGAGGCCGCCGCGGCTGACGTAGCGTGGCGGTTCTTTGACGCGGAGGATGGCGTCGAGGGGGATGAGGGAGCCGGGTTTGAGGCCGGGTTGATCATTGACGAGAACTTGGCCGGCGAGGATGAGGCGTTTGGCCTGTTCGCGGGAGGGGCAAAGGCCTTGTTGTACGAGTGCCTGGTCCAGACGCGGGCGTGCCATGGGGAGCGGAAGTGGACTCAGGGAGTGTTTGTGGTTTGGACGATTTCGTCGCCGGATTTGGGTGTGACGCCCGGGGAGAGGGAGCGGGGTTGGATGTCGGCGATGGCTTCGTTTTCTTCGATGCTACTGGTGAGGGTGACGCGGGCGATGAGGGCAGCGCCGCGGCGGATGTCGAACTGCATGCCGGCGGTGAGTTGTTTGCGGGAGCCGGCGTCAATGAGGACGAAGCCGTCGTTGGGGAAGGCTTCTTTGACTTTGGCGATGGCGGGGAGAGCGAGCAGTTGGCTTTGCTGGGCGGTTAGGGGAACCGGGGCGGCGGCGGCGAGGGGTGGGGGGAGTGTGGACGGGGTGGGTTCGGGGGTGGGGGAGATGGAGACTGTGGCTCGGTCTGTGGCTGGAGGTGGAGGGGATGAGGGTGCGACAGCGGGAGATGGCTCGGGTGGTGGGGGGGCGATGCTGTCCAGGAGGGTGGGGGCGGGTCGGGCACCGGCGGCGAGTTGTTCGTTTTGTTTCTCGCGAAACATGAGGACTTCTTTGCGGGCGATGCGGGCTTCGACGTTGGCTTCCCAGGCGACGTAAGCGGTGAGGCCGATGAGGGCGAAGCTGAGGAGAATGGCGAACCAGATGATCTTCATGGTGTAGAGAAAGAAGGTGGCATAGTAGAGGAAAGGGGGCTTGAATCCAGCTTCATTTCCAGATTCACCGACCCGGCTCATGATGACTTCCCGTTTTTGCTGCAAATCCCCTCGGAAAACCGGGTGGTCGAACTCGAGGCTGTTGAGTTTGTTGGTATTTGTTTTGGGGATGGCGGGGTGTGCGGGGAAGCCATGGGGGGCGGCGCGTTCGGAGAAGGATGTGGAGGCGGTGGCGGCGTTTGCGCCCGGGGCGTGGACGGCGCTGGGGGTGAAGCGGGAGGCGGCTGCGGAGGGGTGGCTGTTGGATTTTGGCAATGAAACGTTGAGGGAGTTGGTGAAGGAGGCGCTGGCGGCGAATCCGGATTTGAAGGCGGCGGCGGCTCGGGTGGAGCAGGCGAGGCAGGATGTGAGGGTGGCGACGGCGGATTTGCTGCCGACCTTGGATGGGTCTGGGAATGCGAGTCGGGCGCAGCGGCCGGGGGATCAGCGGTTTCCGGGGCTGGGGCAGCGGGCGAATCGGTTTAACTTGTCGTTGGATGTGGCATGGGAGCCGGATTTTTGGGGTCGGATCCGGGATGAGCGGCGGGCGGCGGTGGCGAGTTTTGAAGCTGGGACGGCGGACTATCATGCGGCGCGGCTGTCGCTGGCGGCGAACACGGTGAAGGCGGCATTTGCGGCGGCGGAGGCGGAGGCGCAGGTGGCGTTGGCGACGGAGAACGTGGAGACGAGGCGGTTGCAGCAGGGGCTTTTGGAGAAGCAATTGGATCGGGGATTGGATGCGGAGAAGGTAGCGTTGGATGTGAGTTTGGGGCGGGCGGATTTGGCGCGTGCGGAGTCGGAGTTGACGGGGCAGAAGCGGGCGTTGGACGCGGCGAGGCGGAGTTTGGAAGGGTTGCTGGGGAGATATCCGGCGGGGCGTGTGGCGGAGTTGAAGGCGCTGCCGGAGCCGAGGCGGAATGTGCCGGCGGGATTACCGGCAGAATTGCTGTCGAGGCGGCCGGATGTGCTGGCGGCGGAACTGCGCTTGTTTGAGTCGCTGAATCTGGAGAGCGCGGCGCGGAAGGCGTTGTTGCCGGGGATTCGGTTGACGGGAGATAAGGGGTACAGTTCGCAGGAGTTGGCGGATTTGGTATCGGTGCAGGCGGCGGTTTGGACGATCGCGAGCGGGGTGACGCAGCCGTTGTTTCAAGGGGGACGATTGAGGGCGGGGGCGAAGCGGGCGCGGGCGAGGTATGATGAGCTGCTGAATGTGTATGCGGGGACGGCGCAGACAGCGTTTCGGGAAGTGGAGACGGCACTGGCGGCGGAGCGTTTTTTGGTGGAGCAGCAGGAGGAGTTGGCACGAGCGAAGGTGGAGGCGGAGCGGGCGGAGCAGTTGGCGTTGGGGCAGTATGGGCGGGGGTTGGTGGATGTGTTGACGGTGCTGGATTCACGGCAACGGGCGTATGATGCGAATCGGGCGCTGGTGACGGCGCGGGCGTTGAGGCTGCGGAATCGGGCGGATTTGTATTTGGCGTTGGGCGGGGCGTTTGACTGATTGGTGAGGAGGTTGGCGCGGGAGTTGCGGGCGCCTTTCATGTGTCGATTTTTTCACGTGCTTTGGAATGGTGCCTTCGTTTGATGGGGGGAGTGTTTGCGCGGTTTTTGATTGGTTGTATTTGGGTGTTTTCCGGGTCTGCTTGGGGGCAGGTGGATGGGGTGTTGAGGGAGGTGCATGTGATCGGAGGCAAGCGCTACGAGGTGGCGAAAGATGAGGTGGCGCGGAAAGATGGGGTGGGGCGGATTTGGATTGAGAAGATGGAGATGCAGGCGACGGCGGAGAAGGCGCGTCAGCGGGCGGTGGTTCAGCAAGCGGATTTGGTGATGTATGAGGCCGGGCAGGGGAGGTCGGCGGCGAGTCGGCGGGTGGTGAGGAATCAAATTGTGGTGAAGTTGAAGGACAGAGTGGATGCGAAGGCATTGGCGGCGGCGATGAACCTGAAGGTGTTGCGGACGATTCAGGGGGCACCGGGATTTGTGCTGTTGGAGACGAAGAGTTCGGGTGAGGCGCTGACGAAGACGGAGGCGCTGTTAGCGAGGGAGGAAGTGATGGTGGCGGAACCGCAGTTGGCGCGGCAGCAATCGAAGCGGTTGATCCCGAACGACACTTTTTTTGGTCAGCAATGGCATTTGCAGAACACAGGTCAGAGCAGTGGGTTGGCGGGAGTGGATGCGAATGTGGTGAGTGTTTGGGATACGAACAAGGGAGCGGGAATTCGGATCGGCATTGTGGATGATGGTTTGCAGACGACGCATCCGGATTTGAGTCCGAATGTGGACACGGTGAATGATCGGGATTGGAATGATGCGACACCGGATGATCCGAATCCGGTCTTGAGTGTGGATTTTCATGGGACGTCGTGCGCGGGGGTGGCGGCGGCGAAGGGGAACAATGCGCTGGGGGTGAGTGGAGCGGCGCCTGATGCGACGCTGGTGGGGTTGCGGTTAATTGGTGATGTGACGACGGATGCGCAGGAGGCGGAGGCGATGGCGTGGAAGAACGACATCATCGAGATCAAGAGCAACTCGTGGGGGCCGAACGATGATGGGGTGAGATTGGAAGGGCCGGGGACGCTGACTGAGGCGGCGTTGGCG
Organism: Verrucomicrobiaceae bacterium; assembly: GCA_027487315.1. Lineage (GTDB taxonomy): Bacteria > Verrucomicrobiota > Verrucomicrobiia > Verrucomicrobiales > Verrucomicrobiaceae > JAGRPD01. The sequence goes on from JAIYDW010000208.1 coordinate 22,518, forward strand.
ACGGCGACGACGAGTGGGCGGGGCGGGCGTGGGACGGTGATTTTGTGGGCCGGGGGGAATGGAGGAACGGCGAATGACAACTCGAATTATGACGGGTATGCGAACAGCCTTTACACGATTGCGGTGGGGGCGCTGGGCAACAATGGGAGGCGGGCGTCGTATAGTGAGCAGGGGGCGAATCTGGTGATATCGGCGCCGTCGAATGGGGGGACGTTGGGGGTGGTGACGACGGATTTGGTGGGCAACAATGGATACAACACGAGTTCGGTGAGCGGGGAGTTGAGTAATCGGGATTATACCAATGATTTTGGTGGGACGTCATCGGCGACACCGTTGGCGGCGGGGGTGGTGGCGTTGATGTTGAAGGCGAATCCGAACCTGGGATGGCGGGATGTGCAGGAGATTTTGATTCGGTCGGCGACGAAGGTGGATGCGACTGATAGCGATTGGGTGACGAATGCGGCGGGGTTTGCGTTCAATCACAAGTATGGCGCGGGATTGATCAATGCGCAGGCGGCGGTGACCCGGGCGACGACTTGGACGAATCTGGCAGCGGCGACGAGTCGCTCTAGTGCGCAGACGGGTTTGAGTGTGAGTATTCCAGACAACAACTCGACAGGGATCACCCGGACTTTTGATCTTTCGGCGACGAATTTGAGGGTGGAGCAGGTGACGCTGACCTTCAGTGCGTTGCACACGTCGCGGGGGCAGTTGGCGGTGACGTTGACGTCGCCGAGCGGGACGGTGAGTCGATTGGCGGAGCGGCATTCGGACACGAACGATCATTACAGTGCGTGGAAGTTTGGAAGTGTGCGGCACTGGGGTGAGAATTCGCAGGGGCAATGGACCTTGCGGGTGAGTGATTTGGCGAGCGGAACGACGGGGACTTTCACCGGGGCGACGTTGACGGTGCATGGGGTGACGGTAGGTCCGGTGAATCAGCCACCGGTGATTGCGAGTGCGACATTGAGTCGGTCCGGAATGGTGTTCACGGATGAGACGGTGAGTGTGAGTGGTGTGTCGGCGAGTGATCCCGAGAGTGACCCGATCACGCTGGCTTATCAGTGGCAGCAGTCTTCGAACAACGTGACGTTCACGGACATCAGCGGGGCGACGACGACCAGTTTGGTGCTGAGTGGCGGGTTATCGGGTCGGTTGGTGCGGTGTCGAATCACGCCGACGGCGGCGACACAGACGGGGGCGGCTTTCACGACGGAGACCGTGGCGGTGAATCAGCGTCCGGTGCGACTTGGCCGGGTGGGGCAGGCTTACAGTCATGATTCGGATTTGTTTCTGGTTGGGAATGTAACGACGTTTGGGCGGTCGTTGATTTTGAATGAGTTCAGTCAGGGGAATGGGGCAAGCAAAGAGTGGGTGGAGATGCTGGTGCTGCAGACGAGTGATTTGCGAGGTTACACGGTGGGGGACCGGCAGGGGACGTATGCGACGTTTGGGAGTGTGGCGCTGTGGAGTGCGGTGCCGGCGGGGACTTTGATTGTGATTTACAACGGAGCGGACAGGGATACGGGATTGCCGACGACAGATGATCTGGTTGCGAGTGACGGGCGGATGGTGATTGCGCACAACAACACGGCGGCGTTTGGAAGCGGGACTTGGGGAGGTTTGAGCAACAGCAACGCGGAGAGTTTGGTGGTGCGGAGCAATGGGCAGGTGGTTGATGCATTGTCGTTGAACAATGAGAATGTGTATGATCCGAAGTTGGCGGCGGTGGGGAGCACGAGGGCGGCGTTTTACACTGGGAACACGGATCCGGGTGCGGATGCGGTGAGTGAGTGGACGATTGGGAACGCGAGCGCGGCGACTCCTGGGGTGGGGAATGGCGGGGTGAACACGACGTTTGTGAGTGATTTGAGGAGTGGAGCTTTCAGTGTGGAGCCGAAGTTTCGATTGGCGGCGAGCAGCGATGTGGTTCCGGGTTTGACGCTGAATGAGTCGACTGGGGTGTTTGCCGGGAGTCCGACCGTGCCGGGTTTGTATCAGGTGGTGGTGGAGCGATTCCTGGACACGCAGACGGTGCAGCATGCGTTTCCTTTGCTGGTGCTGGATGGCAGCGGGAATGGGTTGATCGCGGGAGGGAAGATGTGGGTGCTGGATGCGGGTGTGACGTTGCCGGGTGATTTGACGATTCAGGGGAGTGTGGACACGGCAGGGAAGAGTTTGACGGTGAATGGGACGTTTGTTTTGAACAGTAGTTTTGTGAATGCGACGGGTACCTTGACGTATTTGAATCGACAAGGGGCGCTGCCGAGCGGGGCGATTCGGTTGGCAGTGAATTCGGCTAATGATGTGGCGGATTCGGATGGGGATGGGATGATGAACTTGATGGAGTTCTATCTGGGGACGGATCCGAGCAGGGCGGGTGCGAGTCCGGTGACGGTGAGTGTGGTGGGTGGTGCCTTGCGAATGACGCAGGTCTTGCCGGCGGGCGTGGGTGGGGTGGTGGGGACGGTGGAGGTGAGTGATGGTTTGCAGACTTGGCAATCGGGGTCGGGGGTGACTTCGACGGTGAGTGATAGTGTGGTTGGGGGGAGTCGGACGGTGGTGGTGCGGGATGTGGTGCCGGTGGGGAGGCGGTTTATGAGGCTGAGGGTGACGAGGTAGTGGGGGCTTGAGAGAGGAAAGAGATTGGGTATGGGTGGAGGGTGCGGGATTATTTGCAGATACATTTGGTGGTGTTGGCGTGGGGATTTACGGCGATTTTGGGTCGGTGGATTGACCTGCCGCCGGTGGATTTGGTGATTTGGCGTTCGGGGTTGGCGGCGTTGGGGTTTGGGATGCTGGCTTCAGTTCGGGGTGAGTCGCTCTGGTCGGACAAGGGTCGGGCGGTGAAGTTGATGGCGGTGGGGTGTTTGCTGGGATGGCACTGGGTGCTGTTCTTTTTGTCGGCGCGATTGGCGACGGTTTCGGTTTGTTTGGCGGCGATGCCGACAGCGATGCTTTGGTGTTCATTGATCGAGCCGCTGGTGAATGGAACGCGTCGATGGAGTTGGGTGGAGTTGCTGGTGGGGGTGGTGATGGTGGGGGCGGTGTGGTTGATTTATCAGGTGGAGTTCAGTCACTGGTGGGGTTTCACGGTGGGGTTGATCGGCGCGGTTTTTGCGGCGGTCTATGCGGTGCTGACGAAGCAGGTGGTGGGGCGTTTACCGGGATCGGTGATTGGGTTTTACCAACTGACGGGGGCGACACTGGGTGTGCTGATGGTGCTGCCGTGGATGGGAGAGGCGGGGGGATTGCGGTGGCCGGTGTCGGCGGATTGGGGGTGGCTGATCATGCTGGCGTGGGTTTGCACCGTGGGGGCTTACCTGGGGTACATTGACGCGTTGACTCGGGTCTCGATGTTCATGGTGAACGTGATTTACAACATGGAGCCGGTGTATGGGATCGTGCTGGCGCTGCTGTTTTTCGGTGAGTCGGAGAAGATGAGTCCGGGCTTTTATCTGGGGGCGGGGATCATTTTGGCCGTGGTGCTGGTGATGCCTTTTGCGGAGCGGTGGAAGCGGCCGAAACGGGTGGCGTGAAAGCGCCGGGTTTCTCCCAAAGGAGGGCTAGGAAGAGGGGGAATTCGTTGCGGGCGCGGTTTTCGGCACGGGCTCTGGGGCCGGGCTGGCTTTGTTTGTGGGAGTGCCATTCTTCGAAGCCGCGGAGGCGGAGGCCGGCGTCGAATCCGGCTTTCATGAGTTCTTCGAGGCTGCGGTGGAAGGAGACGGTGTTCTCGCTCTCTTTCTGGCCCGGGTGCATGATGATGGGGATGCTGAGGGGGCTGGTGTAGGCGTCGAGGCGGCGGTATTGGATTTTGCGTTCTTCATCGAATCCCCAGGCGGTTTGGCGCGGGATGCGGAAGCAGGGGTGATTGAGGGTCCAGAGGAAGCGTCCGCCCGGGCGGAGGATGGCGGCGGTGGCGGCGGCGGTTTCGGGGAGGTGCTCGATGTTTTGGAGGCAGAGGATGGCGGAGGCGGAGTCGAAGGGGCCGAGGTCGTGGAGAGCGGCGGCGTCGCGAACGAGGAAGCGGCAGCGGGGGCCGGGATAGGTGCGGGCTTTGTCGATGAGGGTGGGAGCGGCGTCGATGCCCGTGGCGCGTGCACCTTTGGCGGCGACGGCGCGGGTGAAGACGCCCTGGCCGCAGCCGAGGTCGAGGTGGGTTTCGTCTTTGGCGGGGTTGAGGAGGGCGAGTGAGCGGGGGATGACGACTTGCTGGTAGAGGTCGGAGCCTTTTTCGCCGATGAGGCGGTCGTACCAGGCGGCGGATTTGTCCCAGGAGGTGTCGGCGGCGGGTCGGCGTGGGCCGGGAGGGCGCGGGGGTGCTTTGGAGTGGGGACGTTGGCGGCGTGGGGGCGGCATGGTGCTAGAGGAGATTCGTTTTTTTAAGCGGGCTTTGATGGGAAGTCGAGCGGGGTGTTTGGCGAAGTCACTTGGGGCTTGCTGAGGAGCGGTGTGAGCGACAAGATGCTGTCCGTGGCAGGGGAATCGAGTGCATCGAGTTTTGTTGATCCGGCGGCGTTGATGCGCATTCGGTCGCTGGAGTTGCGGGCGCGGGTGGTGATGGAGGGGTTATGGAAGGGGTTGCACCGGAGTCCGTATCATGGGTTCTCGGTGGAGTTTAGCGAGTATCGACCCTATGTGCGGGAGGATGATCCGAGGCACATTGACTGGAAGCTGGCGGGGCGGAGCGGTCGATACTTTGTGAAGAAGTTTGAGGACGAGACGAATCTGCGGTGCCAGTTGGTGGTGGATCACAGTCGGTCGATGAAATTTGGCAGTGCGGGTGGGATGACGAAGGCGGATTACGCGGCGACCTTGGCGGCGACGCTGGCGTTGTTTTTGATGAAGCAGGGGGATGCGGTGGGGGTGACGACTTTTGCATCGGGACTGGCAGAACATGTGCCGGCGAGGAATCGGCCCGGGCATTTGAGGCGGTTGATGCTGGAGTTGGAGCGGCCGGTGCAGGAGGGGGGGACGGCGCTGGATGTGTCGATGACTCAGTTGTCGGAGTTGCTCAGCAAGAAGGGGTTGGTGTGTTTGTTTTCGGACTTGCTGGCGCCGGTGGACAAGCTGGAGCGGCAGTTGTCGTGGCTGGGGGCGATGGGACAGGATGTGGTGGTGTTTCATCTGATGGATCGGGCGGAGATTGAGTTTCGATTTGAGGAGGCGGCGGTGTTTCAGGATGCGGAGTCGGGGGTGGAGCGGTTTGTGAATCCGGGGGTGGCGAAGGAGGGTTATTTGGCGCGGTTGAAGGCGCATTGTGATGCGGTGCGATTGGGCTGCGAGCGGGCGGGGGTGGAGTATCAGTGGTGCCCGACGGACACGCCATTGGAGGTGGCGTTGTTTGATTTTGTATCGAGGCGGGACGGGGCTAAGGGGGCTAAGAAACGGGTGTCGGGGGGTGGGCGATGAGTTGGTTGTTTCCGTTGTATCTGGCGGGAGCGGCGGCGGTGATTGTGCCGATTCTTCTGCACTTGAGACGGCAGCCGCCGAAGGATCGGGTGGCGTTTAGCAGTCTGATGTTTTTGGAGGAGACGGAGCGGCAGCCGACAAGGCGGAGGCGATTGGAGAACTGGCTTTTGCTGCTGGCGCGGTGTTTGATTTTGATTTTGCTGGCGCTGATGTTTGCGCGTCCGTTTTCGCGCGATGGTGAGGCGGTTGGGGTGGAGGAAGGGGACTCGGTGGTGGTGTTGCTGGATCGGAGTGCGTCGATGAGGCGTGGGGAATTGTGGAAGCGGGGGGTGGAGGCGGTGCGCGAGGTGGTGGAGGCGGCGGGGGTGAGTGATCGGTTGGCGGTGGGGCTTTTTGATGGGGAGGTGGAGTGGGTGATGGCGGGTGATGAGGGCTTGCCGGAGGCGCGGCGGGGGGCGGTGACGGGGTTGGCGAAGGTGACGCCGGGCTGGGGGGAGACGGATTTGGGGAGGGCGATGGTGTCGGGGTTGGAGGTTTTGGCGCAGTGGAATGAGGGCGGGCGGAAGAAGCGGAGGCTGGTGGTGGTGAGTGATTTTCAGGAAGGCGCGAAGCTGGCGGAGTTGCAGAAGGTGGCGTGGCCGGAGGGAGTGGTGGCTGAGCGTCGGGTGATTGCGCTGGAGGAGGAGGGGAACTTGACTTTGGAGTTGGTGAGTGGTCGCACGGAGGAGGGAGAGGAGGGAGTGGCGAATGCGGAGGTGGTGCGTCGGGTGCGGGTGAGCAGCAGTCGTGAGACGCAGCAGACCAGCTTTGAGTTGGCTTGGGAGGGCAGCGATCAGGGGGCGGTGGTGCAGGGCTTTTTGCCGCCGGGAGGGCGTCGGGTTTTGAAGATGCCACCGCGTGAGAAGGGGGATGAGATGCCGGGGGTGTTGAAGGTGACAGGGGATGGGCTTGAGTTTGACAATCGGGTGTATGTGGCGCCGGAGCAGCCGCGGGAAGTGCGGGTGCGGGTAGCGGTGGATGAGGAGGGGGCGTTGGAGCGGGCGGCGTCGCCTGAGTATTACTTGAAGCGAGCGTTGCTGGGTACGGCAGCGGTCAGGCCAGTTCTGGAGACGGTGACTGCGGCGAGTTGGGCTCAGGTGGCGGGAGGCGGGGTGGTGGTGAGTGCAGGGGATGGGGTGCGGTTGGGGGAGGCTGGGATTGCGGCGTGGCGGAGGATTTTGGGTGAGGGAGGACTCGGGGTGTATGTGGTGGATGGTGTGAGTGCAGAGGCGGAATTGAAGGCGCTAACGGGGGGATTGGGATGGAAAGTGAAAGAGGGTGGGAATAGAGGGGATGGGGCGTATGCGATGCTGGGTGAGGTGGATTCGAAAGACAGGTTGTTGGCACCGTTTGCGGACGCGCGGCTGAAGGATTTCACGAAGGTGCGGTTCTGGAAGCATCGGTTGGTGGAGGTGGAAGGTGAAGGGGTGAAGGTCTTGGCGCGTTTTGATTCGGGAGATGCGGCGATGATTGCGGTGCGTCAGGGAGCGGGGACTTTGCTGGTGTTGACATCGGGATGGCATCCGGAGGACAGTCAATTGGCGTTGTCAACGAAGTTTGTGCCGCTGTGGTTTGGGTGGCTGGCGGCGGCGGGTTTTTCATATGAGGAAGAGGGGGTGCTGCAGGTCGGGCAGGCTTTGCCATGGGACTTCAAGGGGGAGGGAAAGGTGACCGGGCCGAGTGGGCAGGTGGGGGTGCTGAAGGCAGGGGAGGCTTTTGTGGCGAAGGAGCCGGGGGTGTATCGAGCGGAGGCGAGTGGGGGCGAAAAGGAAGCGCGATGGTTTGCGGTGCAGTTGCCGGCGGGAGAGGGTCGGGTGTCGGTGATGGCGGAGGAGCGACTGACGGAATTGGGGGTGAACTTGGCGAGCGGGGATGAGGTGGCGGGAGGGGCGGGCGAGGTTTCGGCGGAGGTTCGGGAGCGCATGGACGGGGTGGAGACTGAGGCCAAGCAAAGGCTGTGGCTATGGACGCTGGTGGCGATCCTGGTGCTTGTGATCGTGGAGTCGATGCTGGGAGCGAGTCGGGGGAGGGAAGGATCAGTGGCGGGATAGGCGGGGGAGAGAAATCGTTTTCCTATTGCCAGATGGAAGCAACCGCATCTAGGCTGCGTTTTCGTCCATCCGTTTCCAACCGAATTGAATCATGAGTAAAGCCAAAGCGTCCAGTGCCGTCGAGAATCGTGTTTTTAAACCCGCCCCGGAGTTTTCGAAGAAGGCGAGGGTGAAGAGTTTGGCGGAGTACAAGCGGATGCATGCGGAGAGTATCAAGAGTCCGGCGAAGTTCTGGGGCAAAGAGGCGGCGGAGCTGAAGTGGCAGCAGAAGTGGACGGAGGTGCTGGACTGGAAACCGCCGTTTGCGAAGTGGTTCACAGGAGGGAAGATCAATGTGGCTGAGAACTGTGTGGATCGGCATTTGGAGACGCATCGCAAGAACAAGGCGGCGATCATTTGGGAAGGCGAGCCGGGGGAGGTGCGGACGCTGACGTATGCGCAGTTGCACCGGGAAGTGTGTGTGTTTGCGAATGTGTTGAAGGCGCAGGGTGTGAAGTCGAAGGACCGGGTATTGATTTACATGCCGATGGTGCCGGAGGCGGCGATTGCAATGCTGGCGTGTGCGCGGATTGGCGCGGTGCATTCGGTGGTGTTTGGGGGATTTAGTTCGGAGTCGATCAAGGATCGGTTGGTGGACAGTGAGGCGACGGTGGTGGTGACATGCGATGGGGGATATCGGCGTGGATCGGTGGTGCCGTTGAAGAGCAATGTGGATGCGGCGGTGAGCAGTGTGCCAGCGGTGACGAAGGTGATTGTTCACAAACGGACCGGTCAGGAAGTGACGATGACGGCGGGTCGCGATGTGTGGTGGCACGATGAAGCGAAGAAGGTGAATGGGGATTGCCCAGCGAAGGCGGTGGACTCGGAGCATCCGCTGTTCATTCTCTACACGTCGGGATCGACTGGGAAGCCGAAGGGGATCCTGCACAGTTCGGCGGGGTATTTGTTGGGGACTTATTGCACGAGCAAGTATGTTTTTGATCTGCGTGACGATGATATTTACTGGTGCACGGCGGATGTGGGATGGATCACGGGGCACAGTTACATCGTGTATGGGCCGCTGGCGAACGGGGCGACGATTTTGATGTATGA
>JAIYDW010000169.1 GCA_027487315.1 Verrucomicrobiaceae bacterium
AGCCCCACCAAAAAACTCTTGATGAGCCCCAGCTCCGCCACCCGCCGAAACCGCCCCACCCCCTCCGGCCAAAGCCCCCGCGCCAAAACCCAAAGCGCCGGCAAAGCCACCACAAACCCCACCGCCACCAACAACCAAACAAGAACAGTAGAGAACAACATAAGAATTCAGGGACTGAGGTTAAAAAATCATCGCTTCACATCATCCGGCCGCTTCGGCCGAATCTCCCCCCACTTCACCTTCTGCTCCGGCGTCAGCTCCGCATCAATGTCCGCCACCACGCGGTCAATGAGATCCCAAACCCCCCGCATCGCCTCCGCTTTGTAAGTCTCCAGCTCCACAATCGCCGCATCAATCCTCGGCTCAAACGCCCGCTTCTGCTCCTCCGTCGGCTTCAACTTCTCCAAATGCTTCATCGCCGCCCACTTCACAATCTTCGGCTCCTCTGTCTTCTTCTTCCACGTCTGCTGCGCCAGCACCCCCAGCACAAAACCAATCCCCACGCAAAACCCCGCAAACAGCGTGATCAAACACCCCGCCTTGAACCGTCGCGATAGCGTCATGGCAAAAACACCTCCGTCACCAAAGGCACCTCAATCAAATCAGGCACCAGCAGCACCCCCTCCATCTGCCACACCATCAACGCCGCACACCCCAAAAACAGCACCGCCGAGGTCACCACCGCCCGCAGTCCGAACGCCGCCATCATCTCCACCCAAGGCTCCATCGGCGCCGCCTCAAATCGCGCCAGCACCCGAGTCGCAAACCCAAACGGCAACTCATCCATCTCCTCACGCACCCGCCGCGCCGAACTCGCCGCCGCGCTCCATCGTTGATCAAAATCATCGTTCATCATCTCAAAAAGAGTTCACCCAGGGTTCAACTTCAACTGCACCGCCACCTCCCGCAGCTTCCGCCGCGCCCGCATCGCCCGCATCTTCACCATCGGTCGCGACCACCCCGTCATCTGCGCGATCTCCAACGTACTCCGCTCCTCCAAATCCAGCAGCGTCAGCACCAGCCGGTCCGGTGCCGAAAGCCTCTCCAGCAATCGCGTCACGATCGCCTTCGCCTCCACGTCCCGCTCCTCCGGCACCCCCGCTTGCCGATGCATCAAATAGTCCAACCACTCCCGCTCCCCATCCCCCAAATCCGCCATCCGCCACTCCGGCCGCGAACGCTCCGCCCGCAGTGCGTCGAGACACGTCCGCACCGCCAACCGACTCACCCAATGCTCGAACGGCACCCCCTCCCGCGCCTGATAGCTCCCCACCTTCTGCAAAAGCTTCAAAAACACCTCCTGCATCAAATCCTCCTCGCTCTCCCGCCTCGGCAAATGATTCCGCACCCACCGCCGCACCAGCGGCTGCAAATGCTCCACCAGCTCCCCCGCCGCCACCAAATCCCCGCCGCTCACGCGCCGCACGCACTCCTGCACATCGAAATCCGGAGACATCACGAGATACAAACACGATGGAAGAATTCAGCCACACGCTTAGACTAACGCACCGCCGACTCCCCGGTAACATCAAATTTCATTCTTCCATGAGGCTCCTCTCCATCCCCCTGCTCGTGGCCCTCAATATCGCCATGCCCCTGGCCGCTCAGGACCCTCCCGTCGATCTCACCAAACCCCAGTCCCCCAAACTGCACTTCAAAGTACAGGCGTTGCTGCTACCCAAATCAAAGAACCCCAATCCCCCGCCTCCCGGCCAGGATTCCCAAATCGGTCACTGGACAAAAAACCCCTTCACCACCGCTAGCGCACTGCCCGAAGCCATCCCCTTTAACCCGGTCGAACTCGACCTCGAACCCGACACCCCTGGCAGTGCCCTCCTCAAACCCACCAAAACCACTGCCGACATCACCCCGCTTCAACTCACCCTCATCCACAGCGATCAAAATCTCGCACTCACCATCTTCAAGCAAGAAACGCCCAGGGGCAAAATCAAACCCAAATCAAACTCGTCTCCACCCATCCCGGTAGAGCCATTCTTTTTGTCCTGCTCATATTTCAGTTACAACTCGCCACTGGTCATCTCAGCCACGCTCTTCTCCGCCCCCACCCTCGAACTCCACCTCCTCATCGAACCCGAACTCCGTTTCTCCCGCTTGGACGCGACCTTCTCAACTTTCAAACTCGATAACGCCAACCTCCACCAAACAATCGCCGCATTCCGAAAAGCTCTTCACGACGCGAATCCGGCAATCAACCCTCCCAACTTCGTCTTCAACCACTTCGATCTGAGAGCACAACAAGCATCCATTACCCTTGATCTGACCGATGTACCTGCCGTTGAAGCCCTGAGATACTGTTCAGAAATCGTCGCCGGTCACCCCATTCTCCATCGGCATGCAGTCGTGATCCGACCCCTCATGCAACTCGAATGCGAATACCTCAGAAGGTCCTACACCCTTCCGCCCAAGCTCACCGCTCAAATCCAGGCGCAGTCTCCCGAAAAGTGGCTCAAGCATTGCGACCCCGACTTTCGCATCCAAGAAGGCATCAAACCCCCATCGATTGACCCGACCACAAACACCCTATCACTGGATTGCATGCCGCCCAACGCCATCCGCCTCGATCTCCTCTTCCGCCTCCTAGGCGCACACCCCGCCCCACCTCCCCTTCCCAAAGTCGCCCTCCACGCCCAAAAACTCATCCTCCCCAACATCGCCCTCCACGCCTGTTCACTCGATTCCGCTCTTATCGATCTCCACAAACACCTCGACGCCACCCACCCCAGAAAGACCCTCCCCAACTTCACCGCCCTTCCCAACGCCGTATCAGACTACAAAAGCCCACCCACCATCTCCCTAGACCTCCACCAAATCCCTCTCCTCGACGTCCTCCGCTACATCGCCCTCCAAACCCGCACCCGCCTCATCGCCAAAGACAACACCCTCGTCTTCGTTCCTTTTTTCTACTTCCAACAAAA
>JAIYDW010000241.1 GCA_027487315.1 Verrucomicrobiaceae bacterium
CCCATCTTGGATTGGTAACAACCCGCCTCTCTCATGCGACCCCGATTCATGCTCGATTCGAGCGCCTGCATCCAAGTGTTGCGCGGTCAAGCCCCCTTCGACGCCCTCCCAGCTTGCAAGGACACCGCAGTATCAAGTCTCGTAGCTGCAGAACTTTGGACGGGCGTCGAGAAATCCGACAAACCCAACAAAGCAGCCGCCCTCGAGACCTTCCTCAACCTGTTCACTGTGATCGATTTCGGCATTGAAGATGCCCGCCACTACGCTCAAATCCGCGCCGACCTCGAGCGCAAAGGCACACCCTTCGGCCCGCTGGATCTCCTCATCGCCGCACAGGCACGAAACCTCGGTGCCACCCTCATCACCCGCAACGCCTCCGAATTCAAACGCGTCAAAGGCCTCAAAATCCAAGCCTGGAAATGATCCCCCTCCACATCATGGAAGACCTCCAAGCCGCTCTCGAACAGTTCGCAACCATTGCAGAAGACCTCAAGTCAGAGTAACGCTCTCCCCCATGCGCATCGACGTCATCACCCTCTTCCCCGATCTCGTCCGCGTCCCCCTGGGCCTCAGCATGATGGGCCGCGCCCAGCAGCAGGGAGCCCTCAACCTCCACGTCCACGACCTTCGCGACCACGGCATAGGCAAACACCGTCAAGTGGACGACACCCCCGCCGGCGGCGGCCCGGGCATGGTCCTCAAACCCGAACCCCTCTTCGCCGCCATCGAGTCCCTCCCCCCCGGCGGCCGCATCATCATCACCAGCCCTGCTGGCAAACGCTTCGACCAAGCCACCGCTCAACGCCTCTCCGCCGACTCCCACCTCGTCTTCATCTCCGGCCACTACGAAGGCATCGACCACCGTGTCATCGAGCACTTCCAAGCCGAGGAACTCTCCCTCGGCGACTACGTCCTCACCAACGGCGCCATCGCCGCCGTTGTCATGATCGACGCCATCGTCCGCCTCCTCCCCGGCGTCCTCGGAGACGAACTCAGCGCCGTCGAAGAATCCTTCGGCCCCACCGGCCTCCTCGAAGCCCCTCAATACACCAAACCCGCCGAATTCCGCGGCCTGCCTGTCCCCGACATTCTCCTCAGCGGTCACCATGGCAAAGTCACCGAATGGCGCGCCGCCCAAAGCCTCGCCCGCACCCGCGCCAACCGCCCCGACCTCCTCAAGGAGTGACGAATTCCCCGTCGCCCAATCCCCATGCGACTTCTCCTCGCCATCACCCTCCTCCCGCTGCTCGCCCTCGCCCAGGACGAAATCCCCTACACCCCTGAAGTCGACGCCCGCACCAGCTACACCGCCGCCCTCCAAACCGCCAAAACCGAAAAAAAACACCTCTACATTCAGATCGGTGAACCCGGCTGCCCCGCCTGCAAGCGACTCTACCTCTTCATGGCCGCCCACCCCGCCATCTCGGATCCGATGGCTCAGCATTTCATCCCGCTCCACCTCGCCATCAGCCGTCAAAACATCCCCCTCTTCCGCGCCTGGGACTCCCCCCAGCTCAAACACGGCGTCCCCGTCATCCTCATCCTCGACCCCAAAGGCAAAATCCTCACCACCACTCCCGCCAGCTTTTTCACCGCCTCCGCCGGCGAATTCTCCGAACCCAAAATCATCGAGTTCCTGGGCCAATGGGCACCAAAGCCCCCCTCACCCGCCCCGCAACCCCAGCCCTGACATCACCGCCCGCCTTCATCGCGGCCTCATTCTCTTCACACAATATTAGGTTTGTTAACATCCATAATTGTTAAATTGTTAAAAGAAGTTAAATAAAGACAGCCCATGCTGTTGCCCCCGAAAAAAAACCGACGCCAGCCCACCCCTTCCCGCGCGCAACGAAGCTCCCGGCGCGAAGGACTCGACGTCGCCCGCAACCCCGTCCGCATGACCGAGCGCCAAACCCTCGGCCTCAAAAAATGGATCGGCATCCTCTTCCTCGCTCCCGTCGCTTTCATCACCATCCTCACCCTCGTTGAAATGGGCTGGCGGCTCGTCACCCGCCACGGCATCTGGCAGACCGAAGAATTTCGCTTCTTCGGCCTCGGACTCATCGGCTGGGTCCTCCTCTACTTCGTCGCCGGCCTCCGCCCCGTCCGACTCTACGTCTTCGGCCACGAACTCTCCCACGCCCTCGTCGCCCTCGCCTCCGGGGGCAAAGTCTACAAGTTCAGCTTCACCGCCCAGGGCGGCTATGTCGAGACCAACAAAACCAGCGTCTGGATCTCCCTCGCCCCCTACCTCATCCCCCTCTACGCCATCTTCGTCATGCTCGGCTTCGGCATCGTCAGCCTCTTCACCGACCTCCAAACCACCCATCTTCTCCCACTCTTCGGCTACACTCTCCCCTTCAAAGTCGCCCGCCTCTTTTACATCTGCCTCGGCCTCGCCTGGGCCTTCCACATCACCTACACCATCCTCGCCCTCCGCGCCGAACAAAGCGACCTCACCCGCAATGGCGAGTTCTTCAGCGTCATGCTCATCGCCCTCACCAACGCCGGCCTGCTCATGCTCATGTTCATCTCCGCCTCCCCCCACCCGGAAATGGGCCTCGC
>JAIYDW010000129.1 GCA_027487315.1 Verrucomicrobiaceae bacterium
AAGTCAATCCCCACGCGCACCATGAAACTGAAGTCCCTCCTTCTCACCGCCCTCCTCAGCATCCCCGTCCTGCCCACGCCGCTCCCCGCCGCACTCCCGGGCTTGAAAGTCCTCAAACTCTACAGCTCCGGCCAGACCTCCTACTTTCGCCGCCAGTTCGGTGCCGCCGTCGCCATCTCTGACAAATACGCCGTCGTCGGTGAACCCGCTTACGATACCAATACCCCCGGCAGCGGCAGAGTCCACGTCTTCAACCCCGTCACCGGCGCCCTCATCCGCATCCTCAAATCGCCCAACAGCAAACTCAACGACGGCTTCGGCTCCAGTCTCGCCCTCCGTGGCAATCTCCTCGCCGTCGGTGCCGACGAACGCAGCACCGGTGGCGGCCAGGCCTTCCTCTTCGACCTCTCCACAGGCAAGGTCCTCGAAAAATTCAACAACAGCGGCGTCGGGACCCGGTTCGGCCAAGCCGTCGCCCTCACTCAAGACTTCATGTTCGTCAGCAGCCCCGGCTCCAACGGCGGAAAAGGTGGCCTCTCAGTAAACAGTATTTCAGCTACCGGCGGCGGCATCGGTTTCTCTTATACCGGCGCTGCCGGCGCCGCCTTCGGCACCACCATGACCAGCAGCGGCGACCTTGTCTACATCGGCGTCCCCGGCGAAGCCACCGTGCACGTCTACAAAAACGATGCCTTCGTCCTGTCCCTCCAGCCCGCTGGCATCAGCGTCGGTGATGGCTTCGGCAATGCCTTCGCCGCCTACGGCACCGACTTGATCGCCTCTGCTCCTCTCGATAGCACCAACCCCTACAGCCAAAACGGTACCGTCCACCGGTTCAGCGTCCCCTTCACGTCCTCTTCCGTCATCCCCGTCGACCCTTCCCCCAACTCAAACCGCAAATCCGGCGAGATCATGGCTCGCGAAGGCGCCCTCCTCGTCTCCACCATCGCCCGCACCGGCGGTGGCCACGACCTCATCCTCCATAACCTCACCAACAACACCCCGTTACTGACCATCCCCTCTGAGGAACTCTCCCTCTTCAAAAAAGTCACCTCTCTCGGCCTCGCCTCCGGCAGACTCCTCGTCGGCATCCCTTCAGACGCCACCCTCACCACAGACGCCGGCGCGGTCTTCCTCATCCAAACCCTCCCCCAGCCGGAAACCTTCTCCACCCTCATCTCCAAAGGCGATTCCGCTCCCGGCTACCCCGGCATCTCGTTCAACGCCATCGGTGACGCCTGCCTCACCCCCAACGGCGCCGCCATCACTCGCTCCACCCTCTCCGGCCCCGGCTCCAACCGTGGCAAAGACACCGGCCTCTACTCCAATGTCGGCCACCCCGGTTGGTTCGACAGCCTGGTCAAGTCCCGTGACTCCTACGACTCCTACCTCTTCGGAACCATCCAAAACGCCCCCATCGCCAACGACCCCGCGTTCTGCCTTTTCCAATCCACCCTCACCACCCCAGGCGTCGCCTCCGCCAACAACCGTGTCCTCATGCGCGACAACGGCTCCTCCACCATCGATCTCATGAACACTGGCAGTCCCATCATCGGCGTCCCCGGCGTCCTCAAACAAATCCGGCAAGTCTCCCAAAGCCACTCCGCCGCCCAGTTTGCCGTCAATCTCAATTGCCGCAGCAGCACCCCCGGACTCACCCTCCCCAACGATTCCTCCATCCTCATCCGGTCCAACACGGGCAACCCCCCCACCGAAATCATCACCGAAGGCCAGACCGTCCCCATGCAATCCTTCAAAATCGGCGAACTCTCCCCCCGCACCTCCTTCCACTCCGACTGCCTCCACTTCTCCGCCGCCCTCACCGAAGACGTCACCTCCCTCAACAACACGGCCGTCTTCTCCAAAAAGCCCGGCTCCCCCCTCACCATCCTCGCCCGCAAAGGCGACCCCACCCCCGACCTCGCCGCCACCTACTCCACCTTCCTCGCCGAGGGCGGCACCCTCGCCCGCCCCTTCCTCCGCGCCACCGTCAAAGGCTCCGGCATCTCCGCCTCCAACGACGACTGCCTCTTCTTCCACAACGGCGCCCAACTCAAACTCGTCGCCCGCGAGCGCCAAAACGCTTTCGTCTTCGGCAAAAACATCACCTGGCTCCGCTTCCGCAATGTCTGGCCCGTTGGCGACCGCCTCCTCGTCCACGCCACGGTCGCACCCAGCACCAAACTCAACGCTCCCTATGAGGCCCTCTTCCTCTACCAGGAAAATCAAACCTGGACCGAACTCGCCGCCAAAGGCGGCACCTTCGCTGGCTCAAAGGGCGAGCTCATCGCTGCCTTCCAACGCATCGAAGTCAGCGCCTCCAGCGGCCACTACACCATCCTCGCCTCCCTCTCCCGCGCCACCTCCACCACCAACCAAATCCTCCTCCGTGGCGACGTCAATGCCGGCACCCCCTCCCTCGGCGACGGCCTCATGCGCCGCCCTTCCGCTGTCTTCCAAAAAGGCTCCTCCTTCTCAGCCCCCTACCTCGGCGCCACCCGCCTCACCAGCCTCACCCCCGCCAACCTCTCCACCACCGACCCCTCCGGCCTCGGTCGCAAAGGCCTCTCCAGCGTCATCTCCTCCAACGGCACCAC
>JAIYDW010000157.1 GCA_027487315.1 Verrucomicrobiaceae bacterium
AAAAAACACTATGAGTCAAAACACCAAATTCCGGGCCGGAGTTCTTTTCGGCGATGAAGTCAAAGAGGTCCTCGACTATGCGAAGGCGAACGAGTTTGCCCTGCCAGCGGTCAATTGCATCAATACGAACTCGGTGAATGCGTCTTTGGCGGCCGGGCGCGAGGTGAACTCGCCGATGATGATTCAGTTTTCGAACGGGGGAGCGCAGTTTTTCATTGGGAAGACGGTGAGCAAGGAGGATCAACTGGGTCCGATTTTGGGAGCGATCGCGGGGGCGCATTATGTGGATGCGGCGGCGAAGGCTTACGGGGTGCCGGTGGTCTTGAACACGGACCATTGCGCGAAGAAGTTGCTGCCCTGGGTGGACGGCATGCTGGCTGCCAGCGAGGGGCATTTTGCGAAGACGGGCAGTCCGCTGTTCAGTTCGCACATGCTGGACCTGTCGGAGGAGCCTTTGGAGGAGAACATCGACACGTGTGCGAGGTATTTGGAGCGGATGGCGAAGATGGGGATGACGCTGGAGATTGAACTGGGTGTGACGGGTGGTGAAGAAGACGGGGTGGACAATTCGGATGTGGATGAGTCCCGCCTTTACACTCAGCCGGACGAGGTGGCGTATGCTTATGAAACGCTGCTCAAGATCAGCCCGAACTTCACGATCGCGGCGGCTTTTGGGAACGTGCATGGCGTTTACAAGCCGGGGAATGTGAAGCTGAAGCCGGCGATTTTGAAGCAGTCGCAAGATCACATTCAGGCGAAGTTTGGCACGGGGGCGAAGCCTGTGAATTTTGTTTTCCATGGCGGGTCGGGATCGACTCGGGAGGAGATTCGTGAGGCTCTGAGTTACGGGGCGATCAAGATGAATCTGGACACCGATTTGCAGTGGGCGTTCTGGGATGGGGTGCGTGCGTATGAGGCGAAGAACCACGACTATTTGCAAGCTCAGATCGGGAATCCGACCGGGCCGGACGCACCGAACAAGAAGTACTATGATCCGCGGGTGTGGCTGGGGGCGGGTGAGGCGACCTTCACGAAGCGTTTGGTGACGTCGTTCGAGGATCTGAATTGCGTGGGTCGCAACGTGGGCTGAGAACGCGAGGCGTTTTGATGACAGGGCATTCTCCGACAGGGGGATGTCCTGTTTTTTTTGGTGGCGGATGTGAGGGGTGTGCTGCCTTGAGGTGGGGCTGTGTCGTATGAGTTGGGATGAATGACTCTGAAGGCAAAGTTTGGTTGATTACAGGATGCGGCAGCGGGTTCGGGCATGCGATTGCGCGGGAAGCTTTGGAGCGGGGGAATCGGGTGGTGGTGACGAGTCGGAAGGTGGAGGCTTTGAAGGCGTGGGAGGAGGAGTTTGAGGGGCGCTGTCAGGTGATGGAGATGGATGTGGGGGAAGTGGATTTGGAGGCGAAGGCTGCGGAGGCGGTTGCGATGTTTGGACGTGTGGATGTGTTGGTGAACAATGCGGGGTTTGGTTTGATCGGGGCGCTGGAGGAGTGCTCGATGAATCAGGTGCGGCGGAATGTGGAGACGAATTTTTTTGGGCCGCTGAGGCTGATGCGGGCGCTGCTGCCGGCGATGCGGGAGCAGGCTGGGGGGCATATTGTCAATATCAGCGCGGCGGCGGCGATTTCGAACTACCCGGGGTTCAGTATTTATGGCGCGGCGAAGGCGGCGCTGGAGTTTGCAAGTGAGGCAGTGAAGGCGGAGGCTGCGTCGTTTGGTGTGAAGGTGATGCTGATTGAACCGGGGCCATTTCGGACGGGGTTCATCGGGCGGTGCATGGAGATTGCGGAGCGATCGCTGGAGGCTTATGCGGGCTCGGCGGGGCGTTTTCGGCAGATGCTTGAGCGGATGGATGGCAAGCAGGTGGGTGATCCGGCGAGGGCGGCGAAGTTGATTGTGGATTTGGTGGAGCGGGGGCACATGGGCATGCGTGTGCCGCTGGGCAAGTATGCGGTCAAGAAGGTGAAGGACCGCGCGGCGAGTGTGCTGCGGGAGGTGGAGGTGATCGAGGTGGAGGCGGCGGGGACGGACTTTGTGGCTTGATCAGCCGACTTCGAAGGCGTGAGCGGCTTGGAAGAGGGTGGCTTCGTCGAGGGCTTTGGTGATGAATTGGAGGCCGACGGGGAGGTTTGCGCCTTCGTGGGCGATGGTGCCGCAGGGGACGCTGATGGCGGGGAGGCCGGCGAGGTTGGCGGGGATGGTGAAGACGTCTTCGAGGTAGGCTTGAAGGGGGTCACCGATGAGTTCGCCGAGCTTGTGGGCGGGGGTGGGCGAGGTGGGGGAGACGATGACGTCGACTTTTTCGAAGGCTTTGGTGAAGTCGTCGCGGATGAGGGTGCGGGCTTTTTGGGCCTGGAGGTAGTAGGCGTCGTAGTAGCCGGAGCTGAGGACGTAGGTGCCAAGGAGGATGCGGCGTTTGACTTCGGGGCCGAAGCCTTCGGAGCGTGATTTGAGGTAGTGCTCCATGAGGTCATTGGCGGAGGAGGAGCGGTGGCCGTAGCGGACGCCGTCGAAGCGGGCGAGGTTGGCGGAGGCTTCGGCGGGGGCGAGGACGTAGTAGGTGGCGACGCCGGCCTCTGTGTGGGGCAGGCTGATTTCTTCGATGTGCGCACCGAGGGCTTCGAGTTTGGCGATGCCTTTGCGCACGGAGGCTTCGACATCGGGGTGGAGGCCGTCGATGAAGTATTCTTTGGGAAGGCCGATGCGGAGGCCTTTGATGTCGCGACCGAGGACGGCGGTGAAATCGGGCACGGACTCCTTGAGAGAGGTGGAGTCGCGGGGGTCGAAGCCGCAGAGGTGATTGGTGAGGAGTGCGGCGTCGGCGACGGAGCGCGTGATGGGGCCGATTTGGTCGAGGGAGGAGGCGAAGGCGATGAGGCCGAAGCGGGAGACGCGGCCGTAGGTGGGTTTCATGCCGACGCAGCCGCAGAGGGCGGCGGGTTGGCGGATGGAGCCACCGGTATCGGAGCCGAGGGCAGCGAGGGCGATGCCGCCGGCGACGGAGGAAGCGCTGCCGCCGCTGGAGCCGCCAGGGATGCGGTCGAGCGCGGCGGGGTTGCGGGTGACGCCGAGGGCGGAGTTTTCGGTGGAGGAGCCCATGGCGAACTCGTCCATGTTGAGGCGGCCGAAGGGAATGGCGCCGGCTTGGCGGAGGTTTTGAATGGCGGTGGCGGTGTAGGGCGCCGTGTAGTTTTCGGCGAGGATTTTGGAGCCGCAGGTGCAGGGTTGGCCTTCGACGTTGATGTTGTCTTTGATGGCGATGGGGAGGCCGCCAAGGGGTTGAGTGAGGTCAGCGGTTTCGGCTTCCTTGAGGGCGGCGTCGAGATCCCAGGTGAGGTAGGCGCCAAGCACGGGGTTGCGGGCTTCGATGGTGCTGGCGACGTCCCGGACGAGGTCGGCGGCGGAGATTTCTTTGGTGGTGAGCTTTTGGCGGAGCTCGGTGAGGGAGAGGGAGGTGAGGGACACGGGGAGGAGGGGGATCAGTATTAAGTAATCAGTGATCAGTATTCAGTGAGAGGGGGATTACTCGATGACTTTGGGGATTTGGAACTGGTCGAGGACGGATTTGGGGGCGTTGCTGAGGGCTTGGGCTTGGGAGAAGCCGGGGCGGGCTTCGTCGGGGCGGACGACGTCGTAGACGGGGAGGGCGTGGGAGGTGGGTTCGACGCCGGAGAGATCGAGTTTGGCGAGGGTGTCCATGTGGTCGAGGACACGGTGGAGTTGGGCGGCGTAGTGGGTGGCTTCGTCGTCGGAGAGTTCGAGACGGGCGAGTTTGGCGACGCGATGGATGTCGATGGAGTGTGCGGACATGGGCAGGGGCTAAGTGACCGCCGAGGGGTGATTTGTCAATGGCTGGGAGAAATCTTGGAAATTGGGCTTTCCCTGGGTGGGGTCGGTGTTTAGACTTCCGGCCCAACTTTATCTTATTCTTATGAATTCACGTCGTGCCTTCCTTCGCCAGTCTGTGCTTGCTGCTACTGCTTTGTCTGCTTCCCGAGTTTTGGGAGCGAACGAGACGATTCGGGTGGGGATGATCGGACTCGGGGGACGAGGGATGGGGACGGCTGCGTGGTTTGCTAAGATTCCGGGAGTCGAGGTGGCGGCGCTTTGTGATGTGGATAGCAAGGTGATCGAGCGGGCGAAGAAGGTGTATCCGAATGCGACGACGGCGACGGATTTGCGCAAGGTGATTGAGGACAAGACGATCGATGCGGTGGTGGTTTCGACGGGGAACCACTGGCACGTGCTGGCGTCGATTTGGGCGTTGCAGGCGGGCAAGGATGTTTACGTGGAGAAGCCGGTGTCGCACAACATTTGGGAAGGGCGCAAGTTGGTGGAGGCGGCGCGGAAGTATGACCGGATCGTGCAGGGGGGAACGCAGCAGCGGAGTGATCCTTTGCAGGAGGAGATCAAGGCGTTTCTGGATGGAGGAGCGATTGGCAAGATGAAGTATGTGCGGTGCAATCGGTATGGGGAGCGGAAGTCGATTGGCAAACTGGCGGCGCCTTTAGCAACGCCGGAGACGGTGGATTACAATCTGTGGCTGGGGCCTGCGCAGGATTTGCCGATGTATCGCGAAGAGTTTCACTATGACTGGCATTGGGTGTGGAATACGGGGAACGGGGAGCTTGGGAACTGGGGGCCGCACATTTTGGATGACCTGCGCAATGTGGTGTTCCGGGACAAGGTGAAGTTGCCGAAGCGGGTGATTGCGGGCGGGGGTCGCTTTGGATGGGATGATGCGGGGGAGACGCCGAACACGCACTTTGCGTATATTGATACGGGCGATGTGCCGGTGATCATGGATGTGCATAACTTGCCCCTCAAGAAGGGGGTGAAGGCGGATGATGTTTACATGCGGCGGCGGACGAAGTCGTTTTTGGTGATTGAGTGTGAAGGCGGCTACTACACCGGTGGGCGCGGGGGTGGAACTGCGTTTGACGCTGCGGGCAAGAAGGTGCAGGCGTTTTCTGGTGATGGAGGGAAGAGCCACGCGGAGAATTTCATTGAGGCGATGCGGAACCGGAAGAAGGAGACGCTGAAGGGAGAAATCGAAGAGATTCACTATTCGAGCGCGTGGTGTCATTTGGGCAATATCTCATGGAGGTTGGGGCAGAGTTACAATCGGGAGCAGGCTGAGGCGGCGGTGAAGGATTTCCAACCTTGGAATGATGTGATCGCTGACTTCCATCAGCATTTGAAGAACAACGAATTGGATGCCGGGAAGCTGGACATCAAGATGGGGGCGATGCTGGAGATCGATGCGGAGAAAGAAACTTTCGTGGGCGACACGGCGACGGCCGAGGCGCTGGCGTTGCTGAAGCGAGAGTATCGAGCTGGGTTTGAGGTGCCGGAAGTTGTCTGATTGTGGCCTGACACCCGACCGCTCGGAAGGGTGTCAGTTCCGGAACAGTGGGTATTGCCAGACTTCGACGAGGCGCCAGGTGAGGGCGCCAAAGAGGAGCCACTGGGCGGTGTGGTAGGCGATGAAAAGGGCACGGGGGGCTTTGCGGCGGCGGGCGCGGCGAAGCATGCTTTCGGAGGCCCAGAAGAAGCTGAGGACGAGGGGCGCGTAGAGCGAGAGCATGAAGCGGTCTCCACGGCCGATGGGGGTGTACCAACCGTAGGCGAGCGTGTAGGCGCAAAAAGAGCCGAGGACGAAGAGAAAGACCGTGGCGGACTCGGGGTGGAGTCGGGCACGGCCAGGAAGTTTTTTGCCGAGGCTGACGCTTGAGATGCCGACACCGATGCAGATCAAAAGAGCGGCCCCGAGATACCAGCCTCGTTGTTCGAAGATGCCCTTCCAGGGCTTGGGATTTTTGACCGATTGTTTGGTTGAGCCGGGCGCGAGCAAGTCGGTGAGTTTGACGATGACGCCGTCTTTCAAGCGGGCGAGCATTTGGTCAGAGGAGTGGTTGGCGGAGTAGTTGGCGAAGGAAGGGCGTTCGGATTTGGGCAGGGCTTCGAGAGCGGACCGGGAGCCGTGTTGATTCATCCAGGAGAAACATTCTTCGAAGTTGTCGAACCACATCCAGTAGCCGGGGTAACTGTGGAAGGGATCGCCGAAACGTTCCTGGGAGTGGGCGAGGCGGGGGCCTGCGGCCATGAGATGAACGAAGAGAAGGAGGGCGATGCCGAAGAAGTGGTTGCGGTAAATCCAGAGGCTGGTGCCTGCTTTGCCGGGCCAGTGAGCGAGAATCCAGCCCCAAAG
>JAIYDW010000121.1 GCA_027487315.1 Verrucomicrobiaceae bacterium
CCTCCTTCTCTTCAGCCTTCCGCTCCGGCAGTCGCATCTCCAACTGCTTCACCCTCGCCCGCGCCATCCGCCTCACCTTGAGCGTTGCCTCGCCAGCCATGACCCGCTCACCTGGCTTCGGCACATGCCCCAAAAGCTTAAAGACCAACCCTCCCACCGTATCAATACCTTCCGCGCCTGCTGGCGTCAGACTCGATCCCGTCACCTCTTCAATGTGATCCAATCGCGCCCCCCCATCCAACAACCAGCGTCCAGGTTCCAGCTCGCGAATCTCCACCTCTTCGCCCAGCCAAGGTGCCGCTTCATGCAAAAGCCAGTCCGCAATCTCTTCCTGACTCACCAGACCTTCCAACCCCCCATACTCATCCACCACCAACACCGCCGAACTGGATTGCCCCAAATGACGCTCCAAAGCATCCAGCAAAGGAAACGTCTCAGGAACAAACACCGGCGGCCTCAACATCTCCCGATACGGCGGCCTCCCCTCCAAACGCCACGCCAACGTATCCACCACTCCTTCCACTAAATCGGGTGTGTCTCCATGCACCACCACAAATCGCCCCGTCGCCGCTTCCAAAGCCGCCCTCACTCCCGCCTCGTCCCGACCGGAAAACGCCAAAGGCACATCCACCCGTGGCACCATCGCGTCCCTCACATTCAGACTTTCAAGGTCCAAAATCTCCCGAATCATCGCCGCCTCGTGCGCCGTCACGACTCGTTGCTCTTCCCGCATTTCCACCAAGGTCTCAAACTCCTCCCGAGTCATCCCCGATCGCGCTTTCATCCCTTCCGGCACCAACCTTCTCAATACCCCCTCCGCGATCCTTTCCGCCCAGCGAGCCAAAGGATCCACAACCAGTCGCACCGGCAACAAAAGACGGTTCCCCAGAACCAACAGCTCAGGAGCACGCCTCGCCGCAAACAACTTCGGCACCGCGTCCCCGACCAAAACCGTCAAACCAAACAGAATCGGCGATACCACCCAAGGATTCCACCCGATCGACCTCAGTGGCCCTGTCACCGCATACAAACCCAGCAACGCCAACGCCAAGTTCAACGCTGCAGAGAGCAAAAGCGTCTGCTGCAATTGATCAAATGGGTTTTGCCGGATCTTCCTCAACCGCCTGTCCAACCCCGTCTCGTTGGCTTCATCCGCCGGACTTCCCCCACCCGCACCATCCACCTCGCGCACCGAATGGATGGCCGTCTCCACAGCCGATACGACTGCTAGCAACAGCAGCAGTGATCCATAAAGCAGCCCCAGGGCAGTTAACGTCATGATCTCAAACCCAACAAACAAGTCCAGTCACCGCACAAAACAGGCCAACAGCACCCGCCCGGTCAACCGAACCATCCTACCATCCCTGCCCTGCCCATTCGGTCAAGACTCATTGTCGACTCCCAGCCAGACATTCCTGGCCTCACACCCCCATCTCGATATCCATCTCCCTGCTCTAGTCAGTTGCACCTTGCCTTAAACCGCCTATTCTGTTCCCCCAAATTACACTCCCTCGCCTAACCGCTCCTCTGCGGTAACTCGCTCCCCCTCTCAACTCATGATCAAAGTCGGACTCGTCTCTCTTGGCTGCGCTAAAAACCTCATCGATTCCGAAATCATGGTCGGTCACCTCCAACAGGCGGGCATGACCATGACCCCGGAGCCAGAACTCGCCGACGTCCTCATCATCAACACCTGCTCCTTCATTGACATGGCCAAGAAGGAATCCGTTGGCGCCATCCACGATGCCGTCGACGCCCGCCAAGAAGGCGGAGCAAAGCGCAAAAAACAAAAGATCATCGTCGCCGGTTGCCTTTCCCAGCGCTTCGCTCAAGACCTTCCCGGCCTCATGCCCGATGTCGACGCCTTCATCGGCCTCGATCAAATCACCTCCGTTGCCCCCATCATCCAGGGCCTCATGGGAACGCAAACTCAGGAGAACCTCGTCACTCGACAGCCCAAATACATCCCCGACTACGACACCCCGCGCTTCCGCCTCACCCCCAAACACTTCGCTTACATCAAAATCGCGGAAGGCTGCAACCATCCCTGCTCCTTCTGCATCATCCCTCAGATTCGCGGCCGCCACCGCAGTCGCACCCAGGAATCCATTGTCAAAGAAGCGCGCGACCTCGTCGCCTCCGGAGTCAAAGAAATCAATCTCATCTCACAAGACACCACCTACTTCGGCATGGACAAATGGACCGAAGACCGACCTAAACCCCGCAGTGGCGTCGACTCTTCCAAAGGCGAATCCCTCTCCACTCTCATTCGGGCTCTTAACGAAATCGAAGGCGACTTCTGGATCCGCCTCCTCTACACCCATCCGGCCCACTGGAGCGACGACCTCATTCAAGCGATCGCCGAATGCCCAAAAGTGGCTCGCTACATCGACATGCCCTTGCAGCACATCAGCGATAACATGCTGACTCTCATGCGTCGTGAAACAGATGGCGCCTACATTCGAGACCTCCTCAAACGCATCCGCGCAGGCATCCCCGGCATCGCCATTCGCACCACCTTCATCGTCGGCTTCCCTGGCGAAACCGATGCCGATTTTAACGAACTCGTGAACTTCATCGAAGACAGCAAGTTTGAGCGAGCCGGCGTCTTCAATTATTCCAAAGAAGAAGGCACTCGTGCCCACAACATGGACGGGCAAATTCACCACATGACCCGCAAAGCTCGCTGGAACGAAGCCATGCGCGCCATCCAACGCAGCGTCGAACGCTTCAACACCACCCAGGTCGGCATCAAACGCCGCGTCCTCGTCGAAGAACCCGGTGTCGCTCGCTCCGAAATGGATGCCCCAGACATTGACACCACCGTCTTCGTCGACCCCACACTTCCTGTCGGACAATTCGCTGACGTCACCATCAAAGAGTGGCGCGGCTACGACCTCGTAGCGGCCTAGCACGTTTTAGGCCGTTGCGACGGCCACCGGCATGCCTTCAAGGAGTTCGGAATAGCCGAACTGCGCCTCCATTGCGCTTCTCTGCGCCAATTTGGCGATCCACTATGAACTCCCTGCGTCATGCGTTTCAGTTCCAGACGCGCATTGAAGTCCAGCCCATTCCAACCGATGAAACCACTTCTCACCACCCTCCTCCTCAGCGCAACCGTTGCCACCACAGCCATCGCTGCTTGGCCAATCAACGACATCTGCCCCGTCGACAACAAAGCCGCCAGACCCATCTACCGAGTCAAAACCGACGACGGCATGGTCGCCTTCTGCTGCTCCACCTGCATGCAAGCCTTCACCCGCTCCCCAGGCAAGTACACCGTCAAACGAAAAGCCCAGTAACCCAGTCGCCCTCCCCGAGCGACCTCTCCTCACTCCACCTTCATCATGCCGCGCATGATGACCCAATGCCCGGGGAACGTGCAAACGTAGGGGTATTCGCCAGGCGTGGTCGGAGCCGTAAAGCGCAATGTCTCGGTCTCATTGGGATTGAGTAACTTGGTGTGGTGTAAAATCTTGTCCGTGACAGGTATAAAGTCCTTCTTGATGCCTTCAGGGTCTTTGGCCATCTCGTTGCCGGCAAGACCTATCTCCTCGACACTGCCAGGCAGGCAAATGGCCAGATTGTGCGGTGTCGCGTCGGGGTTCTTGAAAACCAAACTGACAGCCTGCCCCGACTTCACTCGAAACTCGGTTTTATCGAAGAGCATGCGCTCGCGCACACAGTTGATGGTAACGCGGGTCACACCAGGTTGCTTGTCAAACGCGGTCTCTTGAACGCTCTTTTTCTTTTCTCCAAAACCTGGCTTGTAGCTCTTGGCAAAGTCTTCGAAGAAAGCTGCAATCTTGGGATTGTTCTCGGTTCTCCAGTATTGTGACAGCGCCTCGCTTCCAAGGGCAGTTCGGATGGCATACTTCAAATGATCGCCCGCCGGCTTATCAAGCACGCCGAGAATAGCCTGATAAGCCTCCTTACTTCCAATGTAGCTCGCGGCGATCACAGCCTCCAATCGAACTAGCGCGTTTTCGTCATTCGCCCGAACTTGCAATTCAGAAATCGGCAGGGCCACATGCCGAAGTTGCTGCGTAGCAGCAGCACGAGCATTCGCGTCATCGCAATGCAACACTTCCTTGAGCAAGGTGGCATTTTCCAAGCTCAGGGTGCGATAGGTCCATAGCGCTTCAACTTGATGATGTCGATGGCGCTCGTCCTTGGAATCAAGTTTCGTCACCCAAGCATCCAGCGCGGCTTTGACTTCGGTCGCATTGCGCCCACTAAGTTCGCGCTTCGCTTGATAGCGCCAGCGGTAATGCGGACTCTTCAAAAGATCGAGCAACGCTTCAATGGGGGCCCCCGCAATCACAGGAGGCTCAGCCAGTTTCGCCCCTTTCGGCACAATGCGCCAGATGCGACCACTGGTCCGCAGACGGCGCGGATCTCGCAACGAATACTGCGCGTGGCCTTTGATCGGATTGTACCAATCACAAATGAACATGTCACCCCGTGGACCGACTTTCACATCGGTCGGGATGAAACTCAGATTGGTCGAGAAAATCAAATCTCCAATCTTTTGCTCCTCAAAGTGGTCCCCTTTCTCAATCCACTGATGCATTTCGATGTTGTTGGTCGGCTTGTAGCGCGCTTTGAGAAAGCCGCCTTGGAGCTCCTTCGGCCAGAAATCAAAATCAATGAATTCCTGTCCACAGGTGCCAGAATACGCAGGCATTTTTCCGGCACCAGGATGCTGCTCTGGATAAGGCGGATTGGTCGCGTGAAAGGCATTCGCAAAGATCGGATGGCTCGCCATGTGTCGCCCCCAATCATCGAACGTCACTCCCCATGGATTGGTGCTTGGATAGCTTCCGAACGTCGTCAAACGCTGGGAATCGGTGCGCAAACGAAACCATCCTGAGTTATCCATGCGCTGCGGACCGTAGGCCGTCTCAATCTGCGAATGAAGAAAAATGGAGTCCCGGAAAATGAGATCGCCATCGGGCGTCCAAACAAAATCATGCAGCGCATGGTGGGAGTCCTCCGTGCCAAAGCCAGTGAAAACTTGACGACGAAAGTCGGCCTTCCCGTCTCCATCGCTGTCTTTGAGAAAGGTCAAATGGGGCTCGTCAGAGACATAGACACCCCCATCACCAAATTCAAACGCCAGCGGGATATGTAATTTGTCCGCCCAAACCTTGCAGGTATCCGCCCGACCATCATGGTCCACATCCTCAAGAATCAACAGACGATCCGCAGGCTCCTGCCCCGGATAAAGATGCGGATAAGCCTGTGAAGTACTGACCCACATTCGACCCTTCGTATCAAACCGGATCTGAATGGGATTCGCGATCTCCGGAAACTGTTCCTCGCTGGCAAACAAATTCACCTCAAAGCGTGGATCAATCTTGAACGCTGCAAGCTCATTCGCGGGTGTCATCCACTCATTCGCGCCCTTGCTCTCCTTCGTCGCGGGCATCTCAGGAACATTTGAATCATCCACCGGTTGGGTCATGTCCCAGATATGACGATCACGATTCGCCACCATCATGTCAAAACTGCGCATCGCCGGCAGGAAATCGAGGTAACCATAATCCTTATTTCGATCACCCGTATAGTAGAACCCATTCAAAGGGCGGTAACGTTGAAAGAACTGCTTGTTCTTGTCAGCAATGGCCGCACGCAACTCGGCCGACACCTCCGGCGCGCTGACTTCAAACGTGGCGCGATAGAGGGCTTCTCCCAGCGCCGCATAGCCCGCGTCTTTCAAATGCACCCCGTTAAAGGTAAGTCCCTTGATCGCTGGTAACATCGGCTCAAACACATCTGCAAAACCCACCTTCTCCGCAACAGCCACTTCGCCCATGGCCTTCGCATAAGCAGAGAGCCGGGCATTGTTCATCGACCCAGCGGGTACGCCCTTGACGTCCTCATTGGCCGTGGGCGAAACCAGAATGATCCGAGGCCCAGTATGACCATTGTAGGCATGCGTTTTGAGTTCCTGCACCAGCGCCGTGAGCCGTTGCTTGAACTCCTGCAGTTCCTCCAATCCACCGAACGATTCATTGAAGCCAAACGCAGCGAAAATCACATCTGCTTTCTGCGCCATGAGATGCTGGTTCAAAGTTCCAAAATTCTCTGGTCTCGGCATTAAGTCCACCTCGTCTGCCGCCCAGGCGAGGGTGCGAATCACCAGTCCAAGATCAGGATGACCTTTCTGCAGCATCGCCTCAAAATACGGAAACTGTGCCCCACGCTCAAACAAGGTATTGCCAATGAAGACGACTTGATCATCCTTTTTTAACGCCAGCGGCAAACGAGTTTCCATTGCCACCGTAGTTCCGGGAAAAGGCAGTGTCTTCTCGGAAGCATAATATCTCGCCAACTCGGGGTCTTCTGGAGGTAGCGGCTTGCCGGTGTCGATATACTTCGCATCCTTCAACCCGGCCTGATCCTCAGCTTTTGGTTTTCGATTTGTC
Organism: Verrucomicrobiaceae bacterium; assembly: GCA_027487315.1. Classification (GTDB taxonomy): domain Bacteria; phylum Verrucomicrobiota; class Verrucomicrobiia; order Verrucomicrobiales; family Verrucomicrobiaceae; genus JAGRPD01. The sequence continues at coordinate 6,432 of JAIYDW010000121.1, forward strand.
TTCGAAGGTTCGACAGCAACGGCCAATGCGAGAGCTAGGAATGAAAGGAGCGGAAGAGTTCGAATCATGGTCAGAGAGTAAAACGGGGACACAACTGTATCTTATCCCAATCGTCTCGTGAAAACCGGACACTTAAATTGGACCGAGATTCCACAATTCAACGCGCCTCAACTAATCAAAAGCAAACGACCCGGATCTCCCGGCATCGTTTCCGGCGCTCGATGAATACACGGCTTCACTGGACTTCCTTGGTAGGCAACCGCGATTCGCCATAGATTGCCCACTCCAAATCCAAAAGGCTTTGCCCCATCCAGCATCGCGTAATGCAGGTCAAAACAGTTTTCACTTAGGAATTCACGAAAACCCTCATCGTCATCACCTCCATAAAGTTTCAAGAGCTCCGCACGCGTCTCCGGAACATCCACACGCCGCACAGCTTCATCATTTCGTAAACCTTCACTGGCAGGACCATGGTAGGTGCAAAGATACGTGTCCGCCTCAGCGGTCGCGCTATCCACATGGAAGGAAAAAACATCCGTCGGTAATGGCCCCGGGTCGGCATCTCGCAAATAGCCATTCACACAGTCCAATACAGGCTCTAGCCCATGCTCCCGAAGCCTTCGAAGATCCCCCAGCATGACCTCAACAGCCAATCGCCCCTCTTCACTCAAGCAAAGTCCCTCCAAATCTTCATCCTCCAAGGTTGTAATTCCTTCACCCGCCGCCAACACCTCCAAGACCTCTCCAAAATTGCCCGCCAATTCTCGGCACCAACACAACGCATTCACTTCCCCGCCAAACGCAGTCCCTACCAACTCTTCGAAACTCTTCACCAGTTTGATGCCTTGATACCCAGCAGGTGGAACGAATTCGGACATTTCAATTTTCCTATCGGCCTTTTAATCAAGCCCACTTTAAAACCGCCGCAAACGCCCCATCTACCCCGTCAAGATGCGGTATCCTAGACTCTTTTGAAACGCAAGTGAGCCCGGGAAACGCCGCCACGGCCCATTCCATTTGCCCTTCATTCTCTTCTCGATCAATGCTGCAAGTGCTGTACACCAGGCGACCTCCTGGCTTCAAAAGCGGCAAACACTTTCTAAGTAGCGCTCGCTGAAGTTCCACCATCCGATCAAACTCCGCCTCCGACAAACGCCACCGCACATCCACCCTTCGCCTCATCACACCCGTATTCGAGCACGGCGCATCCAACAAGATTCGGTCAAATGAATCTGGTTCAAATGGCAGACCATCCACCTCCAGCCAATCCACTCCACGCACATCCGCACAACGCACACCCAATCGCAAGAGATTGTCCTCCAGCCTCCGCAACCTTCCCCCGGGCAAATCACAAGCCACCAAACATCCTTGATTCTCCATCATCTGAGCCAGAAACGCTGTTTTGCCTCCAGGGGCCGCACAGGCATCCAAAACCATCATGCCTGGCCCCACATCCAACAATCCCGGCGCCACAACAGTACTCGGATCCTGAGCGTAACACCAACCGGCCTCTAACGCCAATCGCGGCAAGATCTCACACCGATAAAAATCGCCGCCCACTGACTCCACCCCCTCTGTCCTCGCCATTCCCGCAATCGCCTCAGGATGCAGCCGGTTCAATCGCACAAAGACGGGTGCTGGCTCCTGGTTCCATTCGGCAAGTTTCTCCATCCCCGCCTCCCCATACTGCGACTCCCAGCGCCGCAACAAAAAAGCCGGATGCGATGTCCGCGTCTCAACCCCCAATGACCCCATCCCTTGCAGCAATACTCCTCGTTCACGACAAATCCTTCGCAGCACCGCATTCACCAAGCCAGATGCTCGCCCTGCCAGACCCACATTTTCATTCACAGCAGCATGCTCCGCCACGTTCAAAATCAACAACTCAGTCAGCCCACCCCTCAATAACCACACCGTCGCCTCATCCAACACCTTTCCTCCCGTCATCTCCGCAATCCAATGATCAAGCAAACTCAAATTTCTCAACGTGGTTAGCACCAGGTCCTGCATGAAAGCCCGATCCGCTCCCTTCAAAGCACGACACACAGGCAAGCTCTCCATCAACTCCGTCGCATGGCGATTACCCACCGCCCACTGATTCAGCACCGACTGCGCAGCCGCACGCGCGCTCGCAGGCAATCTTCCAGAGGGATGCCTACCCGCATCTTGGCTTCGAACTGGTCCAGCCGGGCGATTCACAAGGACTCAGGCACTGTCGATTCCATGCCCGCACCACGACCAATGCCGCGATACTGAAATCCATACGATGCCGCCGCAGCCGGATCGATCAAATTTCGCCCGTCAAAAATAAACGGCGTCATCATCACATCTCGCAACTCAGCCAAGTCCACGTTGGCAAACTCAGGCCACTCTGTCGCAATGATCAATGCTTCAGCCCCTCGCGCCGCTTCCAATGGACTTTCAGCGAACCGAATATTACCACCCACAGGCAATTCTTTCGCTTTCTCCATCGCCTTCGGATCGTAGGCCACGACATCCGCGCCTTCAGCCACCAACCTCTCCACCAGGTCAATCGCTACCGAGGATCGCACGTCGTCTGTGTTCGGTTTAAAACTCAAACCCCAAACCGCCAACTTCTTCTCTTTCAACACCCACAAAGGCTCCCGAATCAAATCCACAAAGCGATCAATCTGCCGCTTATTGATCGCCTGCACCTCTTTCAAAAGAGTGAACGGCACGCCCAACTGATCACTAATCGCAATGAATGCAGCAATGTCTTTCGGAAAGCAAGACCCCCCATATCCCAGTCCCGCATTCAAGAACGATCGCCCGATCCGCTTGTCCATCCCAATCCCGTCAACCACCTTGAGAATGTCCGCCCCAGCGGCCTCGCAAATCTCAGACAGCGCATTCGCATAAGAGATCTTAAGCGCCAAAAAGCTGTTCGCCGCATGTTTGATCAGTTCGGCACTATTGATGTCCGTCACCAAGACCGGCGCCACAAACGGCTCATAAACCTTCTGCATGATCGATAACGCCCGATCACTGTTCCCTCCAATCACAATTCGGTCTGGCTTCATCAAGTCCGTCACCGCGCTGCCCTCGCGCAGGAACTCAGGATTGCTCACCACATCAAACTCCACACCTGGCTTCGCATATCGACGAATCGTCGCCGCCACCCGCTCACCGGTCTTCACAGGCACTGTGCTTTTATCCACGATCACCCGGTAAGAATCCAAATACTGCGCGATCTCACGCGCCACCTTCTCCATGAAACTCAAGTCCACACTGCCGTCAGGTTGTGGCGGCGTTGGCACTGCAATAAACAGCACCTCACCGTGATCCACACCCTCTTCTGTCGAAGCCGTGAACCCGAGTCGCTTCGCCATCACATTCCGCTTCACCAGCGCGTCAAGTCCCGGCTCGAAAATCGGAATCTGCCCAGCCTTCAAGCTACCCACCTTCTCAACGTCGTTGTCAACGCACAGCACAAAGTGTCCTGCCTCGGCAAAGCAAGCACCTGTTGTCAGACCTACATATCCAGAACCAATGATCGTGATGTTCATGCTCAAAGAAAACTTTCCCACCCGACCAATTTCTTGTCGGGCACGCAAAGTTAGCCCCAAATCGCCTCAGGCACAAACCCCAGCCGCACCTTAGGCAAAAATTCTTTCTTCAAAGAGGCCCGATCTACCCTACAACTTGGTGTAGCCCACACTCTCGCAAGGCAAGTCCCAGAGCGCCTTCAATTCCGCATCCAACTTGGTAATGCTGAAGGAAACCCCCGCCATCTCCTGGCAGGTCACGATGTTGTCCACAATGGTCTGATGCACCTTCAATCCACGCGCATCCAGGATCGGTTTCGCCGCCCGCAGCAAAATGAGAAGCTCCATCATATGGGTCGAACCGAGGCTGTTCACAAAAAATATGATCTCATCCCCGGCGTTCAACTCCAGATCATCAGCAAACAAAAGGTCCAGGATCTTCGGTGCCAACTCATCAGCCGTGCACATCGGAATCAGACCAACCCCCTTCTCGCCGTGAATGCCCATCCCCAACCCAATCACATCGTCTGCCAGTTCAAAAGTCGCCGCCCCGGTTGCAGGGATGGACCCCGGCTTGGTCGATACCCCAACAGACCGTGTCATGTCATTCGCCTTTTGCGCAATCCGCACCAGCTCATCCAGGGTATCCACCGTTGCCGCCGCCGCTCCCGCCAACTTCACAATCGGCACCAAGCCAGCCACCCCGCGTCGTTTGCCCTTCTCAGTCGGAGGCGCAGAGCAAACATCGTCGTTAATGATCACAGTCCGAACTTCAATCCCTTCGTCCGCCGCCAATTCACCGCCAATATCAAAATTCATCACATCACCGGCATAGTTGCCATAGAGATACAGCACACCCTTGCCTCGGCTCACCGCCTGTGTCGCCTCAAGCACAATATCAGGTGGTGGCGCCGCAAAAATTTCTCCAACAGCCGCCCCGTCCGCCATGCCCTTACCAATCAACCCATGATAAATCGGCTCATGCCCGGCACCTCCACCCACCAACAATGCTGGCGCATCCGGCCGCAAATCATTCATCACAATCGACCGCTTCCCTACCCGGCGGGCCTTGCCGTCGTAAGCGATCACTAGGCCGTCGAACAAATCGTCGGCGCAAGTCAGTGGGTTATTGATGATTTTCTTGGAGGCATTGGTGCTCATAAAAACAAATTAGAGAATTCAAGGGTTAGCAACGATGCGGGATCAAAGCTTCTAGCAAATCACCACGCAGGTCAGGGTCGGAAGTTCTATCGGAACTCCACGCTCAGGTCAATCCGCTTTCGCCGATTTGCCGCCTCCCTTGCTTATTGTATTTCCATGAGTTCGAGGGAAACTACCCCCTTCTGACATCATGCGACGCCGAATCCTCCTCCTTCACGCCCATCCGATGCCCCATCGTTCGCGCGTCAATCGCCATCTCGTCACTGCCGCTGAATCCATCGCAGGCATCACCATCCGCCATCTGTACGAGCTCTATCCCGACTACATGATCGATGTGGATGCCGAACAAAAGCTCCTCCTCGACCACGACATCATCGTCCTTCAGCACCCCTTTTTCTGGTATAGCGCCCCCGCCCTCGTCAAAGAATGGCTGGACCTTGTCCTCCAGTATGGCTGGGCTTACGGCGAAGGCGGCACAGCCCTTCAAGGCAAATCTCTCCTCCAGTCCGTCACCACCGGAGGCGCCGCCGAAGTCTACTGTTCCGCTGGACGCAATCGCCACACCGTCCGCGAATTCCTTCTCCCTTTCGAACAAACCGCCCGACTTTGTGGCATGACCTACCTGGACCCTTTCGTCGTTCACGGAACCGGTCAACTTCAAACCGAAGCCGATCTCGCTCCACATTCCCAGGCTTACTGCACCCTTTTGTCCAACCTCGCCTCCGGCATCGACCTGCCACCTTCGCCATGAGTGATCCCGGCTTCTTCCAGTCCGCCCTCGTCTACCTGACGGCTGCAGTCATCTCCGTCCCGATCGCCAAACGCCTCGGCCTCGGCTCTGTTCTCGGATACCTCGCTGCCGGCGTCGGCATCGGCCCCCACGTTCTCGGACTGGTCGGAGGTTCGTCCTCCTCTTCCGAGGTGATGCACATCGCTGAGTCTGGCGTCGTCGTCATGCTCTTCCTCATCGGTCTCGAGTTAAAAATCTCCGCACTGTGGCGCATGCGCGGCACCCTACTCGGACTCGGAGGATCCCAAATGCTTGCCTGCGGAATGATTCTCGGTGTCGGTGCCTGGCTTTGGGGCATCGAATTAAAATCCGCCCTCCTCATCGGTTTCATCCTCGCCCTCAGTTCCACTGCCATCGTGCTTCAAACCCTTCGTGAGAAATCCCTTCACGCCACTGCCGGAGGCCGCCACGCCTTTGCGACCCTGCTCTTCCAGGACATCGCCGTCATCCCTCTCCTAGCCATCCTCCCCCTCCTTGCCTCTACATCAGCCAGCGCCGCAAACGATATCCACTCTGCCACCCACCTCAGTGGTGCGATGCAGGGTCTCGCCATTTGCGCTGCAATTGCCAGCGTCGTCCTCGCGGGCCGCTGGCTACTCCCCTTCCTGTTTTCCTACATCGCCAATGCCGGCCTGCGAGAAATCTTCACCGCCACAGCCCTTCTCCTCGTCCTGGCCATCGGCGGCCTCATGTCGCTCGTCGGTCTCTCACCCGCTCTAGGCGCATTCGTCGCTGGCGTTGTCCTCGCCAGCAGCCCCTACCGCCATGAATTGGAGGGCGATCTCGAACCCTTCAAAGGCCTCCTTCTCGGGCTCTTTTTCATCAGCGTCGGCGCCTCCATGGACCTTCAACTCATCCTCAAAGATCCCCTCGGCATCACCCTGCTGCTAGCAGGGTTCGTGATCATCAAAGGCTCCGTTCTCGCCGCCCTTGGAAAACTCTTCAACTTCGCCCCCGGTGCCACCCCACTTTACACCCTTTCCATGTTCCAAGGCGGTGAGTTTGCATTCGTCCTCTTCAGTCAGGCCACCACTCTCGGTATCCTCACCCTCGATCAATCCGCTCGCTTCAATGCCATCGTTGCTCTCTCCATGGCCCTCACCCCACTCGCCCTTCTCGCCGGTCGCAACTGGCTCAAACCTCCTACCGATTCTGATGCCACCCCACACCGAGAAGCAGATGCCATCGAGCATTCGTCACCTGTCATCCTCGCTGGCTTCGGCCGCTACGGCAACTATGTCGGCCGCCTCCTTCGCTCTCAAGGCTTCCGCCCAGTCGTCCTCGAAACCGATGCCGAACATGTCGAACTCACTCGCCGACTCGGCTTCGAAGTCCATTACGGCGATGCCACCCGCCTCGATATCCTCCACGCCGCGGGTGCCCAACACGCCAAACTCCTCGTCATTGCCATCAGCGATGAAGAAACCATCGACCTCCTCGTCGCCACCGCCCGCCGCCATTTCCCCCATCTCGAAATCGTCACTCGTGCCACCGGCATGGACCATCGCCTACGCCTCATCCAACAAGGGGTCCACCACGTCTTTCACGAACTCGCCGGCAGCGCCCTCGACGCCGGCACCCAGACCCTTCGCCTGCTTGGAATCCCCGCCTATCCCGCTGAACGCGCCGCCCGGAAATTCCGTCGCTGGGACATCGAAAGCGCCCGCGACCTCGCCCCCATTCGCTTGCAGGACGAATCCGCTTACTTCGCAATCATCCGCGAACGCGTTGCCAATTTGGAATCCCTCTTCCGCTCCGACCCCACCCATGAAGGCAGCGCCGACGCCAAGGCGTGGCAACCTCCTTCCTCTCCCAAAACGCCCCCTGCACAAACCTGACCTCCCACCTGATTTTGCTTTCCAAACAATCCCCGACTGGCTTCAATAAGACCACCATGAACATCACCAACCGCCGCCAGTTCATCACTCAAAGCGCTGCCGCCCTGGGCACTTTCATCGGCACTCAAGCCGTCGCAGCTCCATCCTCCACCTCAGAGACCCTCGTCCAGCAGCTCCACAAAAGCCTTAACGAAGCCCAAACCACCGCCCTCTGCCTCCCCTACGACGACCCTCTCCGTCTCAAAGTCGACAACAATTGGCATATCCGCCCCAAAGCCATCCGTGATGTCCTCGACCAGGATCAGCAAGACCTCGTCCGTCAAATCTTCGACGGTCTCCACAGCGACGAATACAAAAAAGAAGTCTGGCGTCAGTTCGACCAGGACAACAAACGCGACGGCGGATTCGGCAGTGCCTCCATCGCTCTATTCGGTCAACCCGGCTCCGGCAAGTTCGAGTTCGTCCTCACCGGCCGCCACTGCACTCGTCGCTGCGATGGCGATAGCGCCGTCGGCACCGCCTTCGGTGGTCCCATCTTTTACGGTCATGCCGCTCAAGGCTTCGACGAAGAACCCAACCACCCGGGCAACGCCTACTGGTTCCAGGCACTCCGCGCCAACGAAGTCTTCCAGGCCCTCGATGGCAAACAACGCGCCACCGCCCTTCTCGAAACCTCTCGCGGAGAACACGGCACCAAAACCGTCGAACTCTCCCGCAAAACCACCGGCCTCCCCGGCATCCGGGTGGGCTCCATGTCGTCCGATCAAAAAAACCTCGTCCGCCTTGTCCTGGCCGACCTCATCAAACCCTTCCGCGAAACGGACGCAAAAGAAGCCCTGTCTCTCATCGATGCCTCCGGTATGGACGACCTCCACATGGCCTTCTCCAAAAACGAAGACGTCGGCAACGACAGCGTCTGGGACACTTGGCAGGTCGAAGGCCCCAACATGGTCTGGTATTTCCGGGGCGACCCTCACGTCCACTGCTGGGCACACATCAAAGCTCCCATCTGACCCCAAACGGTCAGCACATTGAACGTCCCTGGGTCGTCAGTGTTCAAATCCAGCATGTAACCCGCCCTTCATCTGGCACGACTGATGCTAGGTGGAGAGTGAGTTAGAACAACTCCCAGCTGTAATGACAAACTTCCCTCGTCCAGGCTGTTGGTTCCGTTTCACTGAGACGGATTGGAACTTCATCTTTCAAACCCTCGCCCTCACCGACCGGGGCAAGCAGAGCCTCTCGGACCTCTGCAAAGACCCGGAGACCATCGCCCTCATCCTGGATCACCCCAAACTCTTCGAAAGTCTCGTCATCCGCAATTGCTCCGCCCTTCTCTCCGCCGAACTCTTCTTCTTCATCGTCGTCCGCCACACCCTCAAACGCGTCGGCGTCACCGAAGTCTCCGTTGCAGACTACATCGCCGTCGTCTGCGCTGACTACGGTTGCCGTCCCAGCGGCGGTCGCCAGGAAGCCGAACGCCAAGTCGAAAGCTTCTACAGTCACGACTACCTGAACTCCATTGACCGCGCCAGCCGCCACGAACGCTTCTTCCTCCACGTCCAGTGCGCCAATCAGTTTCTCGTCCTCACCAGCCTCTACCCGGACTTCCTCAAACGCCGCGCCGAACGCCGGGGCGCCCCCGGTCTCGACTTCTACGAAGGCATGGTCATCTCCCACCTCCACGCCGCCAGCCGACACGTCCTCGCCGAGGAATTCGCCATGGTCTCCGTCCTCTCCCATCTCGCCGACGCCTTCCCGCCAGTCCGCCGCGCCATGAATCACACCGTCCGCGAATACCTCCACCTAGGGCAGTAGCCAGCCAAACTTCGTTCTGGTCGAATCCATGCAGACTCGCTGACTGTAGCGCGCACGAAGATCCTCCATAAAAGCCCCACTCTCAGCGAGCAAAGTCAGCGTCCTCGGCGTCAAACATTCAACGATCGACACGGAGTTGTTCAATGCTCCAAAACGCGCTATGCAGTCCTCCTGATTTCATGGCCGCCCTTTCTCTCACCTTTCTCGGCACCGGCACTTCCATCGGCATTCCCGCCGTCGGTTGCGACTGCGAAACCTGTCGCTCCACCGACCCCCGGGACAATCGCCTCCGCTCCTCCGTCTGGATGCGTACTCCCGATCTGGATTGGATCGTCGACACCGGTCCCGACCTCCGCCAGCAATGCCTCCGCGCTGGCATCCGCCACCTCGAAGCCGCCCTCTTCACTCACGCCCACATGGATCACGTCACGGGCTTTGACGAACTCCGCCGCTTCACCCCCGAACTCAACCAATTCATCCCCATCCACGGCACCGCCTCCACCCTCGCCGTTCTCGAACGCATGTTCGAATACGCCTTCAATGGCGAAAACCGCTACCGCGGCTACCTCAAACCCTTCCCAAAACCCATCCACGGCCCCTTCAACCTCGGCCAGACCCGAGTCACCCCCCTTCCCGTCTCCCATGGCAAAGTCGAAACCATCGGCTACCTCTTCGAACAAAACGACCGCAAACTCTGCGCCTACATCCCCGACTGCAAGACTCTCGCTCCCGAAACTCTTTCAGCTCTCGCTGGCATCGACACCCTCATCATCGACGCACTCCGCTTCTCGCCTCACCCCACCCACATGAATTTCGACGAAGCCCTCGCCATCCGCGACCTCGTCCTACCTCGCCGCACCTTCCTGACCCACTTCCAGTGTGAAGTCATGCACGCCAGAGCTGAACCCGCCCTTCCACCCGACGTCAGACTCGCCTATGATGGACTCAACTTGACCTGGGATGACTGATTCCTCCTGCGCCATTCACACCTGCATCCGCACCCTCCTGCGGCATCACCTCGCATGCCTCCTTCTCGTTATCCCATGGCAAATCTCCGCCCAAGACGAATGGAATCCAGCTAGCGAAACCCTCGTCGTCTTTAATCCCGACTTCCCAGGCTCCGAAGCGCTCGCTAAGCACTACGCCACCGCCCGACAAATCCCCGCCGAACGACTCATCGGTCTCCCCTGTCCCAACACCGACGACATCTCCCGTTCCGACTTCAATACTCAAATCCGGGGACCCCTCCGCAAACAGTTCGAAAAGAACAAATGGTGGCAAACCGGCAACAAAAAAGCCATCAACGACACCCTCACCACCCGCGTCAAATCCAGCCAGATCCGCATCATTGCCCTCATTCGTGGCATTCCGTTCCGCATCCTTCGCGAAACCCCCAATCCCGCTGCAGGCAAAGAAGACGAAGCCAGTGTCGACAGCGAACTCGCCCTCCTCGGCATGGAACCCTACTCCCTCCCTGCCTTCACCCCCAATCCCTTCTTCAAGAGTGAACTTCCCTTTCACCTGAACGATTCCTCGCCAGGACTCCTCCTCATCTCCCGCCTTGACGGACCCGATGACGCCACGGTCAAACGCATGATCGACGATGCCATCAAAGTCGAAAACGAAGGCCTCACCGGTCGCGCTGTCATCGACCTCGCCCTCAAAGACGGCGCCTACGAACAGGGCGAGGAATGGCTCCGCCAGTGTGCCACACTCTATCGCAAAAACGGCATCCCCCTCTACGTCGACCGCTCGTCAGATCTCATCCCCGTTCACTGGCCCCTGCCTGACACCGCCCTCTATTTTGGCTGGTATCGCGACCGCGTCAGCGGCGTCTTTGAAGACCCTTCCTTCCGCTTCGCTCCCGGCGCCGTTGTCTGTCATCTCCACTCCTTCAGCGCCACCCATCTCCGCAGCGGCACCGAACACTGGACCGGCCCGCTCCTCCTTCGCGGTGCCGCCGCAACCCTCGGCAACGTCTGGGAACCCTACCTCGCCGTCACCTGCTACTTCGACCTCTTTAACCAGCGCCTCCTCTCCGGCGCCACCCTCGCAGAATCCGCCTGGTTCGCCTCTCCCGGCCTCTCCTGGATGCAAGTCGTCCTCGGTGACCCCCTCTATCGCCCATTCAAAAAACCACCCGGCTCACGCCTCGGCACCGAAGGCCGCTCGCGCGACTACGCCCTCTACCACGGCCTCGTCACCACCTATCCCAACGATTCCGACGCCCCCAAACTCAAAAGCAAACTCCTCCAACTCGCTGACAAACGCCAAAGCCCCCACCTCATCGAACTCCTCGGTCTCCTCTCCGGCCAAACCGGCGATTCCCTCGAGTCCGCCGACCTCCTCGACCACGCCGCTAGCCTCTACCCCGCCCACTCAGCCGACCAACAACGCGCCCGTCTCTACCAAGCCGAAGCCCTCCGCACCCACCATGACTTCAAAACCGCCATCGAAGCCTTGAAGTCTATCCCCGAACACCCAGCCACCGCACCCCTGCTCGAAAAACTCAAGTAGCCCGTGTTCAATCAAGGCACCCCGTGCCCCTTCGCCGCCTCCCAAAGCGCATACCAATCCTCTCGCTCCAGTTTCATCTCGGCCGCCTTCGCCACCGCCCGAATCCGCTCCACCTTGTTCGTTCCAATCACCGGCAAAGCCTGAGCCGGATGCGCCAGAAGCCACGCATACGCCAGCTGATCCAGCGTCGCATTCCCATACTTCAGCCCTAGCTTCGCCGCCTTGGCATGCAGCCGCACCGCCCCCGCATCCGTGCTTCCACTCATCATCCGCCCGCCCGCCAGAGGCGACCACGCCATCGGCTTAATCCTCAGCTTCTGACACTGGTCAAACACCCCATCATCAATCGGATCCATGTGCATCAAACTGAACTCCACCTGATTCGTCACCAACGGCTGCTCCATCCGCGAGTTCAACGCCTCAAACTGATGCACATTGTAGTTGGAAACCCCCGCACTCCGAATCTTCCCCGCCCTCAGCAACTGATTCAATCCCTCCGCCGTTTCATCCACACTCGTCAACCAGTCCGGCCGATGCACCAGCAGCAAATCCAGCGTCTCCACCCCCAGAAATCGCAGGGACTTCTCCGCACTCTTCACAAGCCTCGCCGCCGTCGCATTGTAATGCGCCACCGTGCGCTCTGGATGAAACTCACACGGCACATAAATCCCGCTCTTCGTCACAATCTGAACCTTGTCCCGCACCCCGGAATCCAGCGCCAACGCCCGCCCCACCAACTCCTCCACCTTGTACAACCCATAAATCTCCGCCGTATCCAGCGTCGTAATGCCCAGATCCAAGCAAACTTTGATCCTCTCCAGCACCTGCTCCGGTGAGCACGAAGACGGATCATCCAAAAACCGCCACGTCCCATAAACCAACCGCGAAAACTCCGGACCACTTTCTGAAATCAAAACACGCTGCATCCTGCCATCTAACGAAACCCTCCTCCCCCAGTCAACCCCCATTTCCCTGTCAGATCGCCCTCGACTCAATCGTTCCAACTTCATGAACTTTGCCACCAAACGTCACCTCGACCGCCGCACCTTCCTCCGCGGCACCGGCACCGCTCTCGCATTGCCCTTCCTCGATGCCATGGTGCCCGCCTTCGCGACCCGCGCCCAAGCCGCCGTCGCTCAGCCTCCCCCAAGATTCCTCGCCATGTGCGCCACCCTCGGCTTCCACACGCCCTTCCTCTTCCCCAAAGAAACCGGAACCGACTACACCCTCACCCCCTACCTCGAACCCCTCCAAAACCTCCGCTCCAACTTCTCCGTCATCTCAGGCCTGCAACACGAGGAACAAAACGGCGCCAACGGTCACACCTCCGAAATGACTTGGCTCACCTCCGCCAAACACCCGGGCCTCGCCGGCTTCAAAAACACCATCTCCATAGACCAACTCATCGCCGACCACATCGGCTCCCAAACCCGCTTCCCCAGCCTCATCCTAGGCACCGGCAGCGAATCCATGTCCTGGTCCTCCAGCGGCGTCCCCCTCCCCGCTGAATCCTCCCCCTCACGCGCCTTCCAGCAACTCTTCGTCGATGGCACCCCATCCGAAATCGAAGCCCAAATAAAGAGCCTCACCCGCGGTCGCAGCATCCTCGATACCGTCCTCGGCCAAGCCAAAAAACTCCACTCCAACCTCGGCCAACGCGACCAGGAAAAACTCGACGAATACCTCTCCGCTGTTCGCGACCTCGAAGGCCGACTCGTTCAAAACGAAGCCTGGGTCCAACGCCCCAAACCCAAAGTCGACGCCAAACCGCCCACCGACATCCAGGCCCGAACCGATGCCATCGGCAAAATGAACCTCATGCAGGATCTCATCGTCCTCGCCCTCCAAACCGACAGCACCCGCACCATCACCCTCCGGCTCAACGGCATGAACGCCGTCCCGGAAATCGCAGGCGTTAAAAACGACTGGCACAACCTCTCCCACCACGGCCAGGACGAAGCCAAAATCGAAGAACTCAAAGTCATCGAACTCGCCGAATTCACCGCCTTCGCTGGCTTCCTGACCAAACTCCAAGCCCAGTCCCTCCTCGATTCCACCTCCGTCCTGTTCGGCTCCAACCTCGGCAACGCCAGTGCCCACCAAACCGCCAACCTCCCTCTCATCCTCGCCGGCGGCGGTTACAAACATGGCCGACACATCGCCATCAACAAGGACCAGCACGTCTTCTCCAACCTCTTCGTCTCCCTCGCCCAACGCATGGGCGTCGAGACCGACCACTTCGGCTTCAGCACAAGCACCCTCGATATCAATCAGGCATGACCGCCAAAGCCCTCCTCTTCACCACCTTTCTGCTCTGCTCGATGGCGTCGCTCGCCTCTGCAATCCCACCCGCTATCCAACCCTTTCTCGATCTACATTGCATCGATTGCCATGACAGCGATGTCAAAAAAGGCGGGCTCGATCTCTCCGCGCTCACGTCCTCCCCAAGCACACCAGCCACCCTTAAAAAATGGGTCCGCATCTTCGACCGTGTTGCCGCCCACGAAATGCCACCCCAAAAAAAACCGCAACCTTCCCCCTCGGAACTCCAAGTCTTCGCCACCGCCCTCAGCACCGACCTAACCAACCAATACAATACCCAAAAAGGCACCGTCCTTCGCCGCCTCAACCGACGCGAATATCAAAACACCATCAACGATCTCCTCGGCATCAACGTCAACCTCATCGACTCCCTGCCCGAAGACGGACGCGCCCAAGGCTTCGACAACGTCGGCTCAGCCCTTTCCATCTCCGGTATCCAAATGCTGCGCTACATGGAAACCGCAGAACTCGCCCTCAATGCCGCCCTCTCCTCCGATCAGCGCCCGGTCCCAACCTCCCAGCGCGCCACTCTCGAAAGTGAACGCAACAAAGAAGCCATCGGTAAACAATGGCTCAAACAATCCGACGGCTCCATCGTCGTCTTCAATGACGGCGGTTTCCCCAGCACCGTCATCCCCAACCTCCGCGCCCCCTCCACCGGCACCTACAAACTCCGCATCACCGGTTACGGCTACCAAATCGCAGAACCCGTCACCTTCGCCATCATCACTGGCAGCTTCAATTTCCGCAACGCCGACAACCTCACCCACAGCTTCCACCAGCTCCCCATCGGCACACCCGGCACTGTCGAAGTCACCCTCCATCTCAATCAAGGCAACGGCATCTGGATCAGTCCCCAAGGACTCAACGGCCCCGACGGTCATTCCCCCAGCAAAGACGGTCCCGACAAATACCCGGGGGAAGGCATGGCCATCAAAGAAGTCACCCTCGATGGCCCCATCATCACCACTTGGCCTCCTCAAGGCCAAACCCTCCTTCTTGGCAACGCCAAACTCCGCGAAATCCCACCCGCCAGGGAATCCGATCGCCGCAAGTCCAACTTCAAACCCACCTTCACCGCCGATAGCTCCGACCCCATCGCCGACTCCCGCACCCAACTCACAGCCTTCATCACCGCCGCCTTTCGCCGACCCGCCACCCCCGCCGACATCGCCCCCTATCAAAATCTCTTCGATGCCGAGTTTGCCTCCAGCAAAGACTTCCTCATCGCCATGCGCACCGCCGCCATCGCCGTCCTCTGCTCCCCCGAATTCCTCTTCCTTCAAGAACCCGCAGGCCCTCTCAACAACCTCCAACTCGCCTCTCGCCTCAGCTACTTCCTCACCCGCAGCGCTCCAGACCCCGAACTCCTCCGCGCCAACCTCACCCAACCCAACGTCCTCAAAACCCAAACCGAACGCCTCCTCAAAAGCCCCACCCTCACTCGCTTCATCACCGACTTCACCGATGGCTGGCTCAACCTCCGCGAAATCGACTTCACCACGCCCGACAAACAACTCTACCCCGAATACGACGAACTCCTGCTCGACTCCATGCTCCGCGAAACCCGCAGCTTCATCACCGAACTCATCACCCAAAATCTCAGCACCTCTCATTTGATTGATAGCCCCTTCGCCATGCTCAATGCACGCCTCGCCCAGCATTACGGCATCCCTGGCGTCACCGGCCTCAACATCCAAAAAGTCACCCTCCCTCCCAACAGCAAACGCGGCGGCATCCTGACCCACGCCAGCATATTAAAAGTCTCCGCCAACGGCACAAACACCTCCCCCGTCGTTCGCGGCGTCTTCGTCCTGGATCGACTCCTCGGCACCGAACCTCCCCCACCCCCTCCTGGCATTCCCGGTGTCGAACCCGACATCCGAGGCGCCTCCACTCTCCGCGAAATCCTCGACAAACATCGCAACTCCGAAACCTGCAACAGCTGCCACCGCATCATCGATCCCCCGGGCTTCGCCCTCGAAAACTACGACGTCATCGGCGGCTGGCGCGACCGCTTCCGCAGCATCGGCGAGGGCGAACAAGTCAAACTCACCGTCCAAGGTCGCAAAGTACGCTACCGCCTCGGCCCACCCGTCGACTCCACCGGCGAGCTACCCTCCGGCGCCACCTTCAAAAACCTCGCTGACCTCCAAAAACTACTCCTCGCCGACCAGGATCGCATCGCCCGTTGCCTCACCGAAAAGCTTCTCACCTTTGCCACCGGCCGCGAAATGACCTTCGCCGACCGCCCCGAAATCGATCACCTCGTCGCCGAATCCAAAACCCGCCAACACTCCCTCCGCGACCTCATCCACGCCATCATTCAAAGCCCGATCTTCACAACCAAATAGCGAACCTGTAAATCAACCGCACCTGCTCTTCGTCGGGCATCACACCCTCACTCGACAGCAGCCGCAAAGCCCCCTTTGGCATACAAAAAAAGGCGCGCCCCGTTTCCAGAGCGCGCCTCGTCATTTTTTCAGGGATTAACCCTCGTCACTTTCAGCAGGCGCCTCACCACTTCCACCGGCGGCCTTGTCGTCCAGATCCTTCATCGCAGCGCGGCGGCTCATCTTCACCCGACCCTTGTCATCAATGCCGATGCACTTGGCCGTCACGATGTCACCCATCTTCACCACGTCCTCAACAGCCTTCACTCGGAAGTCTGCCAATTCAGAGATGTGGATCAGTCCATCCTTGTTGCCAACCACTCGCATGAACGCACCAAAGTTCGTCGTGCTGACCACTTTGCCTGTGTAGGTCTTGCCGATCTCGACTTCCGCGGAAATTCCGGTGACCATCTCGATCGCCCGTTCCAAAGACTCCTTGCGTTGAGCATAAATGTACACCGTGCCGTCGTCTTCGATGCTGATGTCAGCACCCGACTCCGCCTGGATCGCCTTGATGTTCTTGCCGCCAGGTCCGATCAACTCACCGATCTTGTCCGGGTTGATCTTCACGATCTCAATGCGTGGCGCATGCGGGCTCAATGGTTTTGGATCCGCAATCGAGGCATTCATCACGCCCAGAATTTCAGTCCGACCCACCTTCGCCTTGTCCACAGCCTCTTCCAGAATCGAAAGCGGAATGCCAGGAAGTTTCAGGTCCAATTGGAAACCCGTCACACCCACGTCCGTGCCGCAAAGCTTGAAATCCATGTCACCAAAATGGTCTTCGCTGCCCAGGATGTCGATCATCGTCAGGTAGCGCTTCATCTGGTTGTTGTCGTCATACTCAGACACCAGACCCACCGAAATCCCACCCACAGGGCGGATCAAAGGCACACCTGCGTCCAGCAACGCCATCGAACCGGAACAAACTGTCGCCATCGAAGTCGAACCATTGGACTCCATCACTTCGGAGCTGATCCGGATCGCATACGGGAACTTGTCTTGCGCAGGAATCACTGGCGCGATCGAACGCTCAGCCAAAGCTCCATGACCAATCTCACGGCGATTCTGACCACCAAAGCGGCCCGTCTCACCCACCGAGAACGGAGGGAAGTTGTAGTGCAAAATGAACCGCTTGGTGCTTTCGCCACCTGCATACGTGTCCATCTCTTGCGCCTCGTCAGCGGGAGCCAACGTCGCCAGTGCCACCGCTTGCGTCTCACCACGTGAGAACAAAGCCGAACCATGCACCCGTGGAATCAAACCCACTTCGCCCGTCAACAAACGGATCTGGTCCACTGTCCGCCCGTCACAACGCTGTTGCTTGTCCAAAATGCTCACGCGGAAAGCCTTCTTCTGAAGGTAATCAAACGCCTGGCTGATCTCGAACGCGCTCGCGTCAGGATGAAGCTCCTTGATCTTCAATTCCACTTCAGCACGCAGCGCACCAACGGCCTTCGCACGCTCCACCTTGCTCGGACGATAAATCGCGGATTCAATCCGGTCACCCGCCACTTGGTAAGCCACTTCGCAAAGATCTTCGCGGGCGATCATCACCGGCGCCTCACGCTTCGCCTTGCCTGCCTTCGCAGCCAGTTCTTCCTGCGCACGCACCAGCAATTGCACTTGGGATTGAGCAAAACGCAGCGCCTTTTTGAACTCTTCTTCGCCCAGTTCATTGGCCGCGCCTTCAATCATGATCACGTCATTCTTGTTGCCCACGTAAACCAGATCCAGATCGCTCTCCTCGCGCTGACTGTGCGTCGGGTTCACCACGAACTCTCCGCCCACCCGACCAATGCGCACTGCGCCAATCGGACCCGCAAACGGAATGTCCGAAACGCACAAGGCTGCGGACGCTCCGTTGATGCTGAGAATGTCCGAATCATTCTGGCCATCCGCGCTCAGCAAAATGGTGATGATTTGGGTCTCGTAAAAATAACCCTTCGGGAACAAAGGACGCAACGGACGATCCGTCATCCGAGCTGTCAGAATTTCCTTTTCAGTCGGGCGACCTTCACGCTTGAAGTAGCCCCCAGGGAAGCGACCTGCAGCAGATGCCTTTTCCTTGTATTCAACAGTCAAAGGGAAGAAATCGAGACCCTCTTTGATTTTGGTCGCAGAAACGGCGGTGACGATCACCAGCGTTTCGCCCAGTTGCACAGTAACGGCACCGTCAGCCAATTTGGCCAACTTACCGGTTTCGAATGTCATGGTGCCCGCACCCAGTGTGCAGGAGATGTTTTGGATGTTCATTATGTTTGTTTTGGTTTGGGAAAGGTTTGCGACGACTGAGAAAGGCAGCCGCCTTCAAAAGAAAAAATCAGGACCGAAATCAATCGCCGTCTGATTTGGGTGGTGACTCACTGCACCTGTGTCGGGCCATGCTTCAACTCAGTGGTCCACCACCAAATCTCACGCGTGAAGTTGGCCTCGGCGCATCAAGCAAGCTCCAACGATCAAACGAAAAAGGGGTGGACTCATTGAGTTCACCCCCATTTCAAAATCGTCGTCCTAGCGGCGCAGACCGAGCGTCTTAACCGCTTTCGTGTAGCGGTCTTCGGCCGTGACCTTCAAGTAATCAAGAAGCTTCCGGCGACGAGCCACCATCTTCAACAACCCACGGCGTGTGGAGTGGTCTTTCGAGTGTTTCGTCAAATGCTGTGTCAGGTAATTGATACGTCCCGTCAACAGCGCGATCTGCACATCGGAGCTGCCGGTGTCCTTCTCATGCAATTGGAAGGTGTTAAGGGAGGGTGCTGTAACTTCGCTCATGGTTTTGTCAGTTCACCGCCTTGGTGAAAGGGTGGTGTTGTTTGTGGTCAATTTTAGGGCCACGAACAAAACACACAGCCTACCATTGGCAAGCAAAAGTTTAAAAATCAGCCAATGTGATGCAATTTTCATAGCCATCCGGAAAACTTTTGTCCGAAATCGCATTTCCCTCTTGCCATCACCCTACCTATTTGAGTAACTACTCACGTCTTCATGAAAAAACGTCTCTCTCTCACTCTCCTCGCCGGCCTCGTCCTTGGCGGTCTCGTCATGGCGGATATCCAATCCCCTCCCGGCCACCACTTCAACTGGAGCCGCAAACTCAGCCGCGGTCTCGCTAACCTCGCTTACGGCGCTTCCGAGATCATCAACGTCTGGGACCGCTCCAATCGCAGTGACGGCGCCCACGCCGCTGCCAGTGACATGGTCGTTGAAGGCACCAAGCGCACAATCGTTCGCCTTGGCTACGGCGTCTATGAAGTCGTCACCTTCCCTTTCCCCACCTACAAGTGCACCTACCGCCCACCGTATTACCGGAAAGAGCAACTCGACCCATGGTGGGGCTACTCGGAATTCTCACCCCAGGTCGGCTTCATCTCCCAAGTGGACTACAGCCGCACTCAAGGCTGGTAATCAGTCAGATCCCCTGATTTAGGGTTCACCCCTTTCGAGGCGCAGGTTGTCAACAACCTGCGCCTCTTCTTTTGTGCCCCTCGAATTCCAAGTTGACGCATGACCTCATACCTCCGTTAACTGTTTCTGTCCGCATACCTTTCACCCACTCCTCTTCTATCCCTTCGCATTAAGCCATGCCCTTGCTACCCCTGGCTTCCGGCCTCTCCTTTGGATTCAATAACGCCACCCCCTCAGGCATCATTATCTGCGGTCTTTTGGTTGTCCTTTCCATCGCCAGTTGGGTCGCCATGACCCGGAAGTTTCTCCTCCTCAAACACGCCCGGAAAGCTAACGCCACCTTCTGCAGCGACCTCCGCCGCAGCCCCCATCCGCTCTCCCTTTTCCAAGCTGGCGAACGCTTCCTCGAAGCCCCCATGTTTCACGTCTATCACGACGCCTGCCGCGAGCTCGCTTTCTACCTCCTGAATACCGACACTGTCGACGCCCAATTCAGCCGTCGCCTCCAATCCGCCGGTCGCATCACCCCCAGTGAAATGAACGCCGTCAAAGAAACCATGGAGCGCGCGGTTAGCGAGGCCGCCCTCCGGCTTGAGACCGGACTTGGCGTCGTCGCCAGCGCCCTCAGTGGCGCCCCCGTCCTCGGACTCCTCGGCACCGTCTGGGGTGTCATGGAAAGCTTTGGCGGGCTTGCCAGTATCGCCGATGGCGGCGGCCTCCGAGCACTCGCCCCCGGCCTCTCCTCCGCCATGCTCACCACCATCGCAGGCCTCGTCGTCGCCCTGCCAAGCATGTTCGGATACAACTTCCTCGTTTCTCGGATCCGCCTCCAAATCGCTCGGATCGAGCATTTCTCCGCCGATTTCGCTAGCATCCTCGATCGCCATTTCGTCGATCACCGCACCACTACCCCGGACCTCCCTAGTGCCATCAGCGATCTCGACTCCATTGGCCTGGACGCCTTCTCCGGCGCCCCCTCTGGCTTGGCTTCTTCCCCTCCCATCGAGTCCCACTCATGAGACACGCCCGACACCACAACCAACTCAAATGGTTCACCGAGATCAGTGTTACACCACTGCTCGACCTCGTGTTCATCCTGCTCTTCGCCTTCATGGTCGCCCTGCCTCTGGTCTCTCAAACCGACTCGTTGCTCACTTCCACACCCGCCAACAGCGCCGCTCCCGCCCCGACACCGAGTGAGACCATTACCCTCTCCTTGCTCCCATCAGACTCCATCCTTTGGAACGGCGCTGAAATGCCCGCGATTAGCCTCGAAACTCGCCTCACCGATTCCCTTCTCACCCAACCCAACCTCGGCGTCATCATCGAAATGAACCCCGACCTTCCAGTTTCTCGACTGGTCGCACCCATGGCCATCCTGCAAAAAACAGGCGTCCAAAGCACTGCCATTCGCCTAACAGCCTCAACCGTTCCATGACCGCAACCGCCAGCGCTGCTTTCGATGCCCGGCCTTACGTCCTGGAACCCCTTCGCCCCGCCCTCATAGGCGTCACCGTTGTCCATCTTCTCCTCGCAATCATCGTTCTGTGGCTCGCCTCAGACAGTTCCACCACTACCCAGGCCCCACCCGACTCTTCCTCAAAGACGCAGTCACCTTCCTTGCATTGGTTCCGTCCCGCCGATTTCCAATCTCCCCTACCCCTGACCACCCCAGCGACCACTCCTCCACCGGCAACTCGCAACACCTCTCGCTACATCACGCTCTCTCGCGTCACTTCTTCCTCAACAAGCAATCCGCCTCCAACCGCAAACTCCAGTCAGCCTTCGCTTCCCACTAGCGCCGGAACGGACGCCGCGACCATGAGCGTACTCGACCAAATCGACGAAGCTCTCTACGAAGCCTTCATGCAGGTCTGGACTCCTCCCGATCTCGAACAAACCGCCCCTTCTAAGCGAACCACCCGTCTCGATATCTCACTCAACACAGACCTTGCCCTGGTTCAAGCCGACCTCGTCGCTCCATCGGGCTCCACCGAACTCGATCTCTCCGTGCTCCTCGCAGTCGAAAAAGTCGCCGAACGCCTCCGAAGCCGACTGACATCAGCAGATTCCCTGAAAATTCCTAACTCCCTCCCTTCCTCTTTTCAAAATTCGCGTTACGTGTGTCGTATCCAGTTTCAGATCGAATGACCCAGGCAATCCAACGTTTGAGCCTTCTTTTGGCGTTCCTTTTGTTAGCGCCAACCGATAGTTCTGCACTAATTGGCTTTGGCAGCAAGAAGAAGGACCCCAGCCAAGCCCCCGAGAAGTCCTCCCCACTGCCGGCGCTCAGCGTCACGCCCTTCACTGGCAGCTCCGGCACCAGTGCCCAAACAGGCATCATCGAAGAACTAACGCGGTCCCGTGCTTTCGATATCCTTGCCTCAGGTGCCAAAGCAGATCCCGCCCAAGCCTCTTTCGAACTCTCCGGTGACTCAGTCGGCGGACGCGTCTCCAGCCGCCTGAAGGATAGCTCCGGCAAACTTCTTTTCGAGCGCACCTACGCAGCCCCCGGACTCGACGAAAACCTCCAAGCGCTCTCCGACGATCTCACCTTCGCCATCACCGGCAAACCCGGCCTCGCTACCAGCCGAATCGTCTTCGTCAGCAACAAGACCGGCGTCAAACAAATCTACCTCTCCAATGCCGATGGCGGCAACATTCAACAAGTCACCCGCCATCGCCACGGCGCCGTCAGCCCTTCCCTCTCCCCGGACGCCTCCCTGCTCGCGTTCACCAGCTATCGCACCGGCTTTCCCGAAGTCACCCTCATGGACCTCGGTGGCGGCATGGAACGCGTCGTCACGGACACCTCAGGTGCCAACTTCGGTGCTTCAATCGCCCCGGATGGTCAGCACCTCGCCCTTGTCATGAGTTTCCTCGGTAACCCCGAAATCTTCGTCACTGACCTCGCCACCAACTCCGCCGGCTGCCTCACCGAATCCATCGGCGTCCCCTGCAGCCCCTCCTGGAGCCCCACCGGCACCCGCCTCATTTTCTCAAGCGACGAAGGCCACGGCCAACAACTCTACGTCGCCGACTTCGGTTCGGAAAAATCTCCCGGCGCCCTGCAACGCTTCAATGTGGGCTATCGGTTTGCAACGGATCCCACTTGGTCGCCAGACGGCACCCAGGTCGCCTTCACGGCCCGCAGCCGCGCGTCCTGGGTCGTCGCCATCAAAGACTACCCTTCCGGTCGCACTCGCGTGATCCAACGCGGTGCCTCCCATCCCTCCTACAGCCCCAACGGCCGCTACCTGATCTACACTGAAAATGGCGACCTCTACCGCCATGATCTTGTTTCAAACTCAAGACGCCTTCTTATTAGTGACTTCGGCGAAGTCTCCGAACCCCGATGGATGAATTGATCTCCCACACTCGCCATCACGTGAAACGCCTCTTCTTTTCTCTCATCATCGCAGCGACCGCCACCTCATGCGGATCGCTCAAACAGGATAACACCGCTGTCGTCTACGCCCTCGGTTCGCGTGAAGGATTCACCTCCCCCCTCGCTGGAAACCTCACACCTGCCTGTCCGGCATTAAGCTTCGTTGGCGATCACCACACTATCAGCGGTCGCCATCTGATCAGCCTTCGAAAAGTGGCGGATCAGATCAAACAAGACAAAACCCGCCTGCTCATCGCCGGATACACCTCACCCAAACTCCCCCAGGATTACGCCCGCTCCCTCTCCGAACGCCGCGCCCAGGATGTTCGGCAGCATCTGATCGAGATGGGTGTCGAAGCCGGTTCAATCCACACCCTGGGCCTTGGCAATGACTTCTCCCCCTCCGGACCCTCCAGCGACGTCGTCGTCATCTACCACGCCACACCCCGCTCGACCTCCGGCACCGCAGAATCGCCCTCCTCAAACTAGACATGCCTGATAGCTTGGCGAGTCGAGCCATTCAAACCGGAATCCTAAGTTTCAGGAGCAGGAAGCGGTGCCTCCAACTTCGAAGCTCAAGTTCAACACACCGCATCAGAACAATCTCCAGTTCGCAAAGAATCCATTTGCAAAAGCCCCCGCCCCGCCTTTACTCCTAACTCCTCTCTGAGGAAACGGGCAGATACCCAAGCGGCCAACGGGGGCAGACTGTAAATCTGCTGGCTTTGCCTACGCTGGTTCGAATCCAGCTCTGCCCACCACCTTATCCCGCAAGGGATTGCGGCGATCCACCGCCTCCGGCGCCCATCGCGGAGAATTCTGCTTGGACACTTCTTGGACACTTTTGGAAGTCTTAACGGTAGGTTCACATTCGAAACCACGGCTGTCCATGGCCTCATACAACCTCCACTCCCCCACCAGCCTCACTCAACCATGTCAGGTCGAGGACCTTGGATCATGGTTGGCGAACGAACTTCAAACGATCACACCTCCTTCCGTCCGGTCTATAGTAAAGGCCGTGTGCGATTCTCAAAAAGACTTCATCTGCTGGCCATCAGAGGCAATTTTGCTATGGCATGGATGCAATCGCGTCCCCCCAGAAGGCAAGACGCAGGCATGGCATGAATACCCACTCGCACTGAAACAGGCTGTTGCTTCAATGAAAGGACCATGGGACCCTCGTCCAAACGGTCCTGCCATTAAAGCGTTCCTTATCGCTGGCGGCAATCGCCCGCCCCGCAAGGGGACAAACAACGCTTGGTCGATTCACCACGTTTATTCTGGCAAGTTTCCGCACAGCGCAACCCAGCCGACCACTCACGCTAAGAAGGAGGGTTTGCATTTCACCCAAAGCGCTGGTCTCGTGGCGGTGCATCCAATTGCAGACGCACTGTGCGACGAATTTCCATTTTTCTCTTGGTTTCTGAGAGCACGTGCCTTCCAACTTTTCGGCTACGATCCAGATCACGTCTTCCATTTCGGCGAGCATGATGAATTTGGTTTTATTGAGGGCAGCCAAAGTCGAGTCATTTATTGTCCTCAACCGGATTGAGCACCACTGGAGCATGTGGAGTGGGGTGCACTTTGTATCAAAGTTGGCGTTCTGAGTTAAAGATATCTGATCATGCCTCCAGCACCGCTTTGAAGGGCTGAACAGCACTGACACCTTTGCCTGTAATTTTGGTCTCATTCATGATGCTCTAACCCACCTTTATGAACAACAAGCAGGAGTGTCATAACCAGAGCTTTCAATCCCCACCCTGTATCCGTCTCTGTTCGTCATTGAGCCGCAGCCAAAGCCCAATTTCCTCGCTGTATCCGGTCTTGGCAAACTCCGTAATAACCGTGGCCCGATTGGGGCAATCTTCCAAAAAGGCGGTAGCACAACGGACCTTCATTCCCACATCGATCATTTTGCAAACCGCCTCATTGAGCGGTTAATCGTCATAGGATCGCTCTTTGACGATCTCGAAAGTCCATTTGGACTCGTACTTCACGAACTCCCAAAATGGTTTTGTCGCCATACATGAAATTGTGACGGGCAAACTTGGTGCAGCAAGAAGTGGTATTCCTCAGAAATTTGGTTTGTGTGCACACATAAATGGACCTTTTACTGAAAGTCGTCTTGACACGCCGAAACAGTCGACCGTGGCAGCCGAGCTACCCAAAGGGTGATGCTGGCACATTAAAGCGGTCGCCGGCTTAAAACCCGAATGCCGCGATTGAAAGTGACTCAGGCGTACCATCCTCGCGGTTCCTAGAGCTTGCGACTCGCAGTCTCTATGTCAAAAAAGAGACCTGGCAAGAGACGCGGTGCCTTGGAACCAATATCCGGGTAGCGAATGGACCGCTTCCAGTCGCGGTGTTCGCGTTCAAATTCCAGCTCCCCTATCTGCGCACGTTGGCCCCTCGGTTGGCATCAATCGACCGCATCGTGTTCGGCATCACCCTTCTGGCCCCAAAATCCATCTGCCTCATAGACCACACAACCGCCGAAACCGCAAACAACGCCACGATCAGCCCCAAAACACCCACTGAAATCGCAACGATTCGCAATCGCCGCTCCTGCCATCGCCTCTGTTGCCGCGTCGTGTTGAGATCAGAAACACCAAGCTGCGCACACCACCAATGACGCCACCCACGTGGATCACGGGCCATGATGATCGCCCAGATGGCGACAACCAGAGCGGCAAAAGCGGTAATGGTCTCAGTTGGCGGCAAGGTCGCGACAGTGACTTATTTTGAAACAGTTTCAAGTCCCTGTTCCACTAATTTCTAAGATTCAATGCTGCCCCCCAGTCCCTACTTTTCCATCACGATAAGCAAGTCCTTGCTCTCCACGGTCTCGCCCACCTTGGCTGCAATCTCCAAAACCGTCCCCGCCTTCGGTGCAGCTACGGCCGCAAACATCTTCATCGCCTCAAGCGTCAGTAGCGTCTCACCCTCCTTCACCTTCTGCCCAACCGTCACCGCAATGCTCGCCACCATCCCTGGCATCGGCGCCCCTACCTGACTCATGTCAGCCGGATCCGCCTTCGTTCGCGTCACAAGATTGGTCGCGATCTTCTTGTCCACCACGTGCGTGTGCCGCGGGTAGCCATTCAGATCAAAGATCGCCGTCCGCACCCCGTTCGAATCCGGCTCAGTCAGGTTCAGTGACTGAATAAACAGCGTCTTGCCCGCTTCCAGATCCACATGAATCTCCTCCTTGTCCTGCAGCCCGTAATAATAAGCAGGAGTTGGCAAGACCGACACATCCCCGTGCTTCTTCCTGAAATCCGCAAACTTCAAGAACACATCCGGATACATCAGGTAACTCCACACATCATCATCAGTCGGCTTCTTCCGCAACTTGGTCTCCAGTTCGGCACGCACCTCATCCAAATCAATCTTAGCGGCCTGCTCCCCTGGACGACCGCTGATCCTTTTACCGTCCTTGCCCACAATGGCAGCCGCCAAAGCGTCCCACTTCGCCCGTGAATCCGCCGCCTTGGCCGCCTCCATCCCGTAAAATGGCTCACCCAACCAGCCTTCAAACATGCTGGTCACATCCTTGCTCCACTTCGCTCCAACAAGATTGAAGATGTCACTTGGCTTCACTCCACGCGCCACACACTCGATGGCCAAATCACCCACCACCTTGCTAGACGGAGTCACCTTCACAATGTCGCCGCACAACTGATTCACCTCAGCGTAAGCACGAGCAATCTCAGGCCAGCGTGCCGACATTCCCATCCCGCTCGCTTGCTCCTTCAAGTTGGTATACTGCCCTCCCGGCATCTCATGCAAATAAACCTCCGCCGTCCCATAGGGTTCGCTGGTGTCGAAAGGTTTGTAGAAATCACGAACAGCGGCCCAATAGTCGCTGAACTCTTGTAGCGCGTCCGTATCCAACCCGGTATCCCGTTCACTGTGTTGCATCGCCGCTACGATCGAATTCAAATTCGGTTGGCTCGTGCCTCCAGACAAAGATGAAATCGCTGCGTCCGCCACGTCCACACCCGCCAACGCCGCCTCGATGATGCTCGATGCATTCATCCCGCTGGTGTCGTGCGTGTGAAAGTGAATGGGCAAATCCACCTCATCGCGCAAGGCCTTCACCAGCTTTTGCGCCGCCAATGGACGACACAACCCCGCCATGTCCTTGATCGCCAGCATGTGCGCCCCCATCTTTTCCAACTCCTTCGCCAGCCGTACATAATACTTTAGGTCATACTTGTCCCGCTTCGGATCCAGAATATTCCCCGTGTAACAAAGCGTTCCTTCGCAGATCGACGACGTGTCTTCTCGCACCGCCTCCATCGCCACCTTCAAATTCGGCAAGTAATTGAGGCTGTCGAAGATTCGGAAAACATCCATGCCACTCTCCGCGGAGTGTTTCACAAAACCCTTCACCACATTGTCGGGGTAGTTGCTGTATCCCACAGCGTTCGATCCTCGAAACAGCATCTGCAGCAGGATATTCGGAACCTTCTCCCGCAACTGCCTCAAGCGATCCCAGGGATCCTCGCGCAGAAACCGCATCGTCACATCAAAGGTCGCCCCACCCCACATCTCGAGAGAGAAGAGATTCGGCGTCCGCCTCGCCACCGCGCTCGCCACCGCCAGCATGTCATACGTCCGCATCCGCGTCGCCAACAGCGACTGATGTGCATCACGCATAGTCGTGTCCGTGATCAACAACGCCTTCTGACCCCGCACCCATTCTTTGCAGAACCTCTCCGGCCCCATCTCCGTCAGCTTTTGTTTCGTGCCTTCCGCCGGAACCTGCCGATGGTCAAATCGCGGGATCGGAGGCTTCGCAAACGTCTTCCCAGGCAAATGCCCCTTCGCAAACGGATTCCCGTTCACTCGCACCTCAGCCAGGTAATTGACCAGCTTGGTCGCACGATCCTTCCTCGCGGTGAACTTCAACAGGTCGGGATTGTTATCAATGAACCGCGTCGTCGCCTGTCCACTCCGAAACTCAGGATGCGCCGCCACATTCAGCAAGAACGGAATGTTCGTCTTTACCCCCCGAATGCGGAACTCATGCAAACTCCGCGCCATCCGGTCCAACGCCTGCTGAAACGTGCGACCATACACTGTCAACTTCACCAGCATCGAATCATAATACGGCGTCACCACCGCATTCGTCGCACCCAGAGCACCATCCAAGCGGACACCAAATCCACCCGCACTACGGTAGGTGAGGATCTTCCCAAAATCCGGTGTGAAGCCGTTCTCCGGATCTTCCGTCGTGATGCGGCACTCAATCGCGAAACCCGACTTGTCGATCTTTTCTTGGATCGGCAACCCCAGGGGCTCCTCATGCAACGAGTGCCCCTCAGCGATCAGAATCTGTGAGCGCACGATATCGATGCTCGTGATCTCCTCCGTCACAGTGTGCTCCACCTGGATCCGCGGATTCATCTCAATGAAAAACCACTCGCCCGTCTCGTAATCCACCAAAAACTCAACCGTTCCAGCGTGTGTGTATCCCACCGCCTCAGCAAGCTTCAGCGCCGCTTGGCAAAGCCCGTCAACTACTTTTTGGTCCAACCCATAACTTGGCGCCTGCTCAATCACCTTTTGGTGCCGACGCTGCACTGAGCAATCGCGCTCATGCAGGTGCAAAACATGCCCGTGCTTGTCCGCCAGGATCTGAACCTCAATGTGCTTCGCCTTCCCAACAAACCGCTCCAAAAACACCGCCCCATTCCCGAACGCCCTCTCCGCCTCGGTCTGTGCCTCCTCCAGCAACGCCTCCAAATCCGCCTCCTCGCGGACCACCCGCATCCCTCGCCCTCCACCGCCAAACGCCGCCTTGATGATCAACGGAAAACCCACCTTGCGCGCAATCTCAAGCGCCTCTTTCCGATCCGATACCGCCTCATCTGTCCCCTCCAAAATAGGCACCTGCAACTGCCTCGCCACCTCTCTCGCAGCCGTCTTGTCACCCATCCGCTCCAGCACTTCCGGTTCCGGCCCGATAAAAGTAATGCCCGCCTCCGCGCACGCTCGCGCAAACTGCGGATTCTCCGACAAGAAACCATAACCGGGATGGATCGCATCCACCCCCTTCTCCTTGGCCAATCGAACAATACCTTCAATATCAAGGTAAGCTCCCACCGGTCCCTTCTCTTTGTTCAATTCATAAGCCTCATCCGCTTTGAATCGGTGCGGACAAAATCGATCCTCTTGTGCGTAAATCCCAACGGTCCGAATCCCCAACTCCGACGCCGCCCGCATGACTCGAATGGCAATCTCTGAACGATTCGCAACGAGCAGTTTCTTGAACGGCTTGATCTTAACCAACGGATTGGCTTTGGCTGATTTGGGCATGGTGGTAGGGAGGATTGGTCTGAATCGCCAACCGAATGGCGGCCCAAATCTTCGAACGCTGCCCACCCAAATGCAAGATCACTTTCAATCAACACTCGCCCCACCCCATCCACCGACCCGATCCCGATCAAATCAAGACCTACGGTTCATCCTCTCGCCCGGACATCTCACTTTGGCCACTTTCCTGCTTCACCACAGCCTTAACCTCCCGCGCTTCGTCCGCATAGCCACCCGAAAAGTGTCGACTCAAAAGCATCGGAGTCTCTTCAACAACTCCTTCAGGATCCATCCCCATAATCAGGATCGCCTCAGTGCCAAAAGCCGCGTTCGGATCCGCTTGGATATCGCTCGAAAGCCCGCTTTCAATTCCAGCGACCTCATCTCCCATCGGACCTTCAACCGCCTTTGGAATCAAAACCAACCCCAACCCCAATACCAGCGCCGCTGCCACTCCCGCAAGAGCCCACTTCGGCGCCGCACGATTTTCCCAATAAGTCGTCCACCGCTCCCAAAGCAATCCCCTGGCACTCTGCCTCAACATCTCCGAGCGCTGCCTCTCTTTGAAATCAGACAGGAAACCCTCAATGAACTCATCATCAGGAATCTGATTCCGTCGCATCCGAAGCAGTTGCTGCACCGGGGTCAGGTCTTGGGGATCTTCAGAAGGCATATCGATAAAGTTATTTGATGAAGTCTTCGAGGTAGTTCTGCAATTGACGATGCGCGTAAAATAACCGTGATCTTACAGTTCCCTCTGAAACTCCCAAAATTTGACTGATCTCGGAATGTTGCAGACCCTGGATATCATAAAGCGTCACCACTGTCCGGTGGTCTTCAGACAGGCGCATCATAGCCTCGTTCAATCTTTTTTGCAATTCATGAACATGCACATCCCTCATCGTTCCACCATTTGCCGTAGTCACTTTGATGAACTCAGGATCGTTTTCTATCCCTGTATCTACATCGTCAAGACTCACCTTATGGTAACGCCCTCGCTTCTTCAGAAAGTTCAGCGTCATGTTCACTGATATCGAATAGATCCAAGTGTAGAACGAAGACCTACCCATGAATCGCTTCAATGATCGATAGGCTTTGGCAAACACATCCTGCAGCAAGTCCGCCGTATCCTCTCGATTGGACGTCATATTATAGATCATCCCATAGAGCTTTGGCGTATATCGCCTCACCAACTCATCAAACGCACGCGTGTTCCCCTCTTGGGCCAACGACACCAACTCAATGTCAGTCGAAGATTCGTAGTTGGCCCTGGGTTCACTCATTCAATTGATGTTCCTCAGGCCTCGAATTACTCCCAGCCAAAGGATTGACCCATAAGAAAACATTTCTTTGCCCCTAGGACAAGCGTTTCTTCAACTTCCTCTTTCTCACTTGTGCTCACCCAACCAGCAGTTATAGAACCAACGTCAGGGGCCGTGGATGGCGAGCTCGCGAACCCCGCCAGGTCCTGACGGAAGCAACGGCAGCATGCCTTGTCATGCCGCGGTCCCCTGGCATTACTCCTTTCCCTGCTTCCGCACGCTCCACTCATGGACGACGCCGCCCCCCTTATCGACCTCTACAGCGACGACCACTTCATGCGTGAAGCGCTCAGACAAGCCCGCCGCGCCGCCGCCCAAGACGAAGTCCCCATCGGCGCCATCATCGTCCACGACCGCCAGATCATCGCCCGTTCCTGGAATCAGGTCGAAACCCTCAAAGACGCCACCGCCCACGCCGAAATGCTCGCCCTCACCCAGGCCCAAAGCGTCTTCGGCGACTGGCGCCTCACCGACTGCGATCTCTACGTCACCAAAGAACCCTGCCCCATGTGCGCAGGAGCCATCGTCCACACCCGCATCCGCCGCGTCATCTTCGGTTGCCCCGATGTCAAAGGCGGCGCCGCCGGCGGCTTCTGGAATCTCCTCCAAACCGACAACCTCAATCACCGTTGCGAGGTCAGTTCCGGCATTCTCGGCGATGACTGCGTCGCCATCCTCAAAGATTTCTTCGCCCAGGCACGCCGCCGCAAGGCAGACGGCACCCATCACCAAAAGGGCCTCGGCATCACTCCCCCCGTATTCGACGGCCCCTAACCTCTGCCCGGCCACCCAGTATTTTCTTCAAAAAACGGCACCGCTTGCCCGTTTATATTCTATAGCCCATGGCCATCCCCCTTCGAACCCTCCTGTTGCTCCTGCTCCTCGCGCTGCCCTCACTCGCTGAGGCTGGAGTCTCCTTCAACAAGGACATCCGCCCCATCCTAGCGGACGCCTGCTTCCACTGCCACGGCCCCGACCCCGGCACCCGCAAAGCCAGTCTCCGACTCGACACCGAAGCCGGCTTCTTCGACCCCGCCAGCGGCCCCACCGTCGTCAAAGGCAAACCCGACGAAAGCCCCCTCTATCAACGCCTCCTCAACAAAGACCCCGAGGAAGTCATGCCTCCACCCGAGGCCCATCGACAACTCAAACCCAGCGAAATCGCTCTCCTCAAAACCTGGATCACCGAAGGCGCCCCCTGGCAACCCCATTGGAGCTTCATCACTCCCACCCGCCCGGCTTTGCCTCCCGTCAAAAAGAGCGATTGGGTACGCAATCCCATCGATGCCTTCATCCTCGCCGGCCTCGAATCCCAAAATCTCTCCCCCGCCCCGGAAGCCGATCCCCGCACCCTCATTCGTCGCGTTTCACTCGACCTAACCGGTCTCCCTCCCTCTCCAGACCTCCTCACCCGTTACCTTCCCACAACCCCTAACACTCCCCTGTCAGACTCAAGCTACTCCCAACTCATCGACGAACTCCTCCAAAGCCCTGCCTTCGGCGAACATCGCGCCCGCTACTGGTTAGACGCCGCTCGTTATGCCGACACCCATGGCATGCACTTCGATAACTATCGCGAAATGTGGCCCTACCGCGATTGGGTCGTCTCCGCCTTCAACAACAACCTCCCTTTCGACCAATTCACCACCGACCAAATCGCTGGAGATCT
Organism: Verrucomicrobiaceae bacterium; assembly: GCA_027487315.1. Taxonomy (GTDB): domain Bacteria; phylum Verrucomicrobiota; class Verrucomicrobiia; order Verrucomicrobiales; family Verrucomicrobiaceae; genus JAGRPD01. Next base: position 38,885 of record JAIYDW010000121.1, read on the forward strand.
CCTCCCCAATCCCACCACCGAGCAACTCATCGCCACCGGATTCCAACGCTGCAACATCACCACCAATGAAGGTGGAACCATCGACGAAGAAAACCTCGCCCTCTATGCCGCAGACCGCGTCCAAACCATCGGCTGGGTCTACCTCGGCCTCACCACCAATTGCTCTCAATGCCACGATCACAAATTCGATCCCATCACCCAGCGCGACTACTACTCCCTCGCCGCCTTTTTCCGCAACACCACCCAAGGCCCAAAGGACGGTAACAGCAAAGACGGCAGAGGCCCCGTCCTCGTCGTCCCCTCCGAGCAAGACAAACCCAGATGGACCGCCCTCCCCACCGAAATCGCCGCCGCCACCGCCAAACGCGAGGAGCGCCGCAGCCAAGCCCACGCCGACTTTGACACTTGGCTAGCCACCGCCACCCCGGACGCTCTCGACAAACAAATCCCCTCCAAGAACCTCGATCTTCACGTTCCCCTCAACGAAGGCACCGGCAATACCGCCAGCGGCATCTGCGGCGGCCCCATGACAGCCAAATCCACAGGTCAAGTCTCCTGGACCCCCGATGGCAAACTCGGCCCTGCTCCTGTCATGAACTCCGGTGGCACCTTCGATCTCGGTGCAGCAGGCGACTTCGAAAAAGACCAGAAATTCAGCTATGGCGCCTGGATCAAAGCCGGACGCAACGGCGTCTCGGGTGGCATCTTGGCCCGCATGGACGAAAAAAACGGCTATCGCGGCTGGGACCTTTTCCAATCCGACAGCGCCCTCAGCGTTCACATCGTCTCCGCTTGGTCAAGCGAAGCCATCAAAGTCTCTACCCGCAATGCAGTCGTCAAAGCCGGCACCTGGCAGCATGTCTTTGTCACATACGACGGCTCAGGCAAAGCCAAAGGAGTCAAAATCTTCGTCGATGGTGCCGATCAAAAACTCAACATCGACATCGACACCCTCAAACCCACCAGTTCCATCCGCACCACCACCGCCCTTCGCGTCGGCCAGCGCAGCCATGGACAATACTTCGCTGACGGAGCCGTCCAAGACGTCCGCGTCTATTCTCGCCAAATCACCCCACAAGAAATCGGTCGCATCCGCGATGTCGGCCCGCTTCGCGGCATCCTCGCCGCCACCGCGTCCAACCGCACTCCCCAGCAACGTGAAGCCCTCTACGGCCATTTCCTCGCCACAATCGACTCCACCTACAAGACCCTCAATAAGGCCGTTGTAGCACTCGAAACAGAATCCAAAACCATCCAGGCACGCAGCCCCGTCACCCACGTCCAAGTCGAAAAACCCGACTCTCCACCCATGGCCAACGTCCTCATGCGCGGCCAATACGATCAGGTCGGCGAACAAGTCCCCGCCGCCTCCCCTGCCGCCCTGCATCCTCTCAAAAAAGGTGCCCCCGGCAATCGCCTCGGACTCGCCCAATGGATCACCGACCCCGCCAATCCCCTCACCCCTCGCGTCACCGTCAACCGCTTCTGGCAGGAAGTCTTCGGCCAGGGTCTCGTCGCCACCGCAGAAGACTTCGGCATCATGGGCACCGCCCCCAGCCACCCCGAATTGCTCGACTGGCTCGCCGTCGAATTCCGCGAATCCGGTTGGGATACCAAGCAGTTCTTCAAACTCATCGTCTCTTCCGCTACCTATCGCCAAGCCGCCATCGCCACACCGGAAAAACTCGAACTCGACCGCTCCAACACCCTCCTCAGCCGCGGCCCTCGCTTCCGCATGGACGCCGAAATGATCCGCGACTACGCCCTCGCCGCCAGCGGCACACTTTCCCCCAAAAGAGGTGGCCCAGGCACTCGCCCCTATCAGCCCGAGAACATCTGGGACGTCGTCGGCCTTCCCGGCGCGGACACCCGCAAATACGTCCAGGATACCGGTGAAAATCTCTACCGCCGCACCCTCTACAACTTCTGGAAGCGCATGGCCCACTCCCCCAACATGGACATCTTCAACGCCCCCAGCCGCGAAACCTGCGCCGTCCGCCGCGACCGCACCAACACCCCTCTCCAAGCCCTCGTCACCCTCAACGACCCGCAATTCGTCGAAGCCGCTCGCCGCTTGTCCGAAACGCTTCTTCAAAACCACCCCGGCAACCCTTCCTCCCTCCTTCAAGACCTCGCCGAGCGCGTCCTCGCCCGCCCCTTCCGCTCACCCGAACTCACCATCCTCACCCAATCCTACCAGGACCTCCTCGCTCACTACCAAGCCCAACCCGCCGACGCTCAGGCCCTCATCACCGTTGGCGATTCCAAACCTTCGCCTTCTCTTAATCCCTCCCAACTCGCCGCCTGGACCATGGTCTGCAATCAAGTCATGAACTTGGACGAAGCGCTCAACAAATAGCGCCACATCTGTCCAGTCGAAGTCTTGTCTACCGACAAACTTCTGCTTTCCCCGGGCACGTTTCCACCTATCACTCTCCCCCATGCCCGAACACGTCCTCGTCATCCCCCGCGCCCTCTTCGATGAACTCGGCAGCTTTCAAGGTTTCCACCCCGACGCCGAACGCTACCTCTCCGCCATCCTCGCCCCAGGCGCAAACTTCTTCATGGAGCGCCCCGCCGCCGAACTCGACCCCACCCACAAACAACTCATCCCCTACTCCCTCTTCCACCACAACGGCCGCTACCTCTGCTACACCCGCGGGGGTGCCTCCGGCGAAAAACGCCTCCACGCCAAACGCAGTGTCGGCATCGGCGGCCACATCAACCCCATCGACGAAGCCCACGACGGCCTCGGCCGCTCGCTCTATTTCAATGCCATCGACCGCGAGATCGCCGAAGAATTGATCCTCTCCGGCAGCCACACCCAGCGCGTCATCGGCCTCATCAATGACGACTCCAACGAAGTCGGCTCCGTCCACCTCGGCGTCGTCCACGTCTTCGACCTCGAAAATGACAACGTCCTATCCAATGAAGACGCCATCCAGGACCTCGCCTTCCACCCACTTGAGGGCCTAGTCGCAGACCTCGATTCGCTGGAGAGTTGGTCACGCATCTGCATCCAACACCTCGCCGGCATCACATGAATCCCCCCCTCACCTTCACCCCCCTTCCCCAGCAACGCATCTGGGGCGGTCGCCAACTCGAGACCCGGTTTCATCGCACCCTCCCGGACCCCTCGGCTCCCTATGGTGAATCCTGGGACCTGGTGGATCGTGAGGAAGCTCAAAGCATCGTCGCCAGTGGCCCCGAACCGCTCGTCGGCCTCTCTTTGCACGACCTCTGGACCCAACACCGAGCCGACCTCTTCGGCCAGTCCCTCGCCTCCCATCCCTCCCCCCGTTTCCCCCTTCTCATGAAGATCCTCGACGCTCGCGAGGACCTCAGCCTTCAAGTCCATCCCCCAGAGCACCTCGCCACCGAACTCCAAGGCGAACCCAAAACCGAAATGTGGTTCATCGCCCATGCCGAACCCGGAGCCAAAATCTACGCTGGCCTCCACCCCGGAGTCACCCGCGAGGCCTTCCTTACAGCCCTCGCCAACGGCACCGCCGCCGACCTCGTCCACGTCCTCCATCCTCGCACCGGCGATTGCCTCTTCATCCCCTCCGGACGCCTTCACGCCATCGGCGCCGGCCTCCTGATCTACGAGATCCAGCAAAACAGCGACACCACCTATCGCGTCTTCGACTGGAATCGCCTCGGCCTCGATGGCAAACCTCGCGACCTCCATGTCGAACAATCCCTCGCCTCCATCGACTTCACTGACATCGCCCCCACCTTCCAAACCCCTGACCCCGATGGCCTCCTCGTCTCCTGCCCCCACTTCGAAGTCCGCCTCCGCAGCGCAGCCACCACCCCCGTCATCGGCCGCCCCCACCCCCCTGAAAGTCTCACCCTCGCCGTCACCCAAGGCAGCCTTCAAATCGGCACCGCTCCCGTCCTAACCACCGGCACCTTCGCGCTCCTCCCCCCAGCTGCAAACAGCCCTCACCGCCTCGGCCCCGAAACCACCCCGGACGCCCAGTGGCTCGAAATCCGCCTGCCTCCCGTGTGACTCATCTCACCCCTTCACCTTGCTGACCAACCGCACCCCATCGATCCGCATCGCCTTGTCGACCGCCTTGCACATATCGTAAATCGTCAGCGCCGCCACACTCGCCGCTGTTAGCGCCTCCATCTCCACCCCGGTCGCAGCCACCGTCCGCGCCAGAGTCGTAATCCGGATTCCCCCAGCCTTCGCATCCGGCACAAAATCCACCGCCACCTTCGACAAAGGAATCTGGTGACAAAGTGGTATCAAGAGCTGCGTCTGCTTCGCCGCCTGAATCCCGGCCACCCGCGCCACCGCCAGCACGTCCCCCTTCGGCGTCTGCCCATCCGCAATCATCCTCAGTGTCTTTTTCCCCAGCACAATGAACGCCTCCGCCACCGCCTCACGCATCACCGCCGGCTTCGCCGACACATCCACCATCGACGCCCGCCCGGCCTCATCCAAATGACTCAATCGCTTCATCCCCTACCCAACCACAAAATCCCCCACCCGCCAATCCGCATTCCACAATCCACTTTCCATCCCGCCCACCCCTGCTACTCCTCCTGCTATCCCGTCGATGCGCCCCACCCCTCTCCTCCTCCGCCTCGCGCTCACCTGGACCGCCTTCGGTCTCCTCGCCTCCATCTGGCCCACCGCCCTTGGCATCCCCTGGCTCATCTCCGGCATCCTCCTCGCCGCCGCCGCTCTCATTGACCCCCTCTCACTTCCCAAAGCCCGCCACCTCCAACTCCAGCGCTCCCTCCCGGGCCGTTTCGCCCTCGGCAGCCCCGCCCCCGTCACCCTCACCTTCTCCCATTCCCTCTCACGACCCCTCGCCCTCGAACTCATCGACGGTCTCCCCCCCGCCGCCGAAGCCCCCTCCTTCCCCTGGCACGGCATCCTCCCCCCACGCGAATCCGCCACCCTCACCTACCACCTCCACTTCACCGAACGAGGCCCCCAAACCCTCGCCCCTGCCCACCTCCTCGCCAGCTCGCGCCTCGGCCTCTGGCAGCGCGCCCTTTGCATCGGCGACTCCTCCGACACCCGCTGCTACCCCAACTACGAACCCATCGTCCGCTACGCCCTCCTCGCCATGGCCAATCGCCAGGACCAAATGGGCATCGTCAAACGCCGCCGCTCCGGTGCCACCCTCGACTTCCATCAACTCCGCGAATACCAGGACGGCGACATCCTCTCCCGCGTCGATTGGAAAGCCACCTCCCGCCGCGGCACGCTCATCAGCCGCGACTACGAAGAACAACGCAACCAGACCCTCCTCCTCGTCCCCGACTGCGGCCGCCGCATGCGCGCCCTCGATGGCGAACTCTCCCAGTTCGACCATTGCCTCAACGCCATGCTTCTCCTCTCCTACATCGCCCTCCGGCAGGGCGACGACGTCGGCATCCTCAGTTTCGGCGGCGAACCCCGCTGGCTCAAACCTGTCAAAGGCGCGCACGCCATGCCCATTATCCTCAACCACCTTTACGACTACCAGACCACCACCCAACCCAGCGACTTCACCGAAGCCGCCGAGCGCATCATGGCCATGCAAAAACGCCGCGCCCTCGTCGTCTTCCTCACCAACCTCCGCACTGAAGACAGCGCCCACCTCCACAACGCCGTCAACCTCCTCCGCAACCGCCACCTCGTCCTCCTCGCCTCCCTCCGCGAACAAGAACTCGACCAGCGTGTCGAAACCCCCATTCACGACCTCGACACCGCCCTCGGCTACGGTGCCCTCTGCTCCTACTTCCAGGAGCGCGACCTCCTCATCCGCACCCTCCGCGCCCACCGCATCCACACCCTCGACGCCACCGCCCAAACCCTCCCCATCGCCCTCACCAACCGCTACCTAGACCTCAAAGCCACCGGCATCCTCTAGCCCCAAAAGCGAACCGAGAACCGAGAACCACCCTCACTTCTCCAACATCTCCCGCACCGCCTTCACCAACCCCGGGATCGTGTGCTCCTTCGCCTCCACATCCACCTTCAAACCGCGCTTCTTCATCTCCGCGCTCGTCACCGGCCCGATGCTCGCCGTCCTGATCCCTTCCGGCAACGGCACGCCCAACGCCAAAAAATGCTCCACCGTTGAGGCACTCGTGAACGTGATCACATCCGCCCCCTCTTCCTTCAACCGCTCAATCCCGTCCAAATTGTCCTCCGTCTCCGCCACCGTCTTGTAAGCCTGCGCCTCATCCACAATCGCCCCCAAAGCCGTCAACCCATCGGCCACCACATCCCGCACCTCCTCCGCGCGCACCCACAACACCTTCAGGTTCTCAATGTCCTGGTGATCCCGAAACGCCTTCACCAATCCCTCCGCTACAAAGTCCTTCTCCGGCATCAAATCCACCGCCAGATGCCGCTCCCGAATCTTCACTCCCGTCCCCGGCCCGATCACCGCAATCCGCGCCCCTCCAATCGCCCGCGCATCATCAAACAACTTGTCGAACATCTTGAAAAACGCCTCCACCCCGTTCGGACTGCTAAACACGATCCAGTCATAGGTGTGGCAATCCTGCACCAACTCCCCAAACTCCGTCACATTCGTCGGCTCCGTGATCCGAATCGTCGGCAACTCGATCACATCCGCCCCCAGGTCCGCCAGCTGCTTGCTCACCGCTCCGATCTGCTGCCGCGTCCGCGTCACCACCACCCGCTTGCCAAACAACGGCCGATTCTCAAACCAATTGATCGACTGCCGCTCATTCACCACATCCCCCACCACCGCCACCGCAGGCGCCTTAAAGCCCGTCTCCTTCACCCGCTGCGCCATCGTCCCCAGCGTCGCCACCAGCGTCTGCTGCCGCCCATGCGTCGCCCATCGCACCAGCGCCATCGGCGTCTCCGCCTTCGCCCCGTGCTTCATCAGTTCCCCCGTGATCTCCCCCATCCGCTCCACGCCCATCAAAAACACCTTCGTCCCCTCCGCCTGCGCCAGCTTCGCGTAATCCAGCGACGTCTCCGCCTTCGTCGGATCCTCGTGCCCCGTGAAAATCGTCAACTGCGACGCATGCGACCGATGCGTCACCGGAATCCCCGCATAAGCCGGCCCCGCGATTGCACTCGTGATCCCCGGCACAATCTCAAACTTCACCCCCGCCTCCGCCAGCTCCTGCGCCTCCTCCGCCCCGCGACCAAACAACACCGGATCGCCCCCCTTCAGCCGCGTCACCGTCTTCCCCTCCTTCGTCAGCTTCACCACCAGCGCATTGATGTCCTCCTGCTTCATCGCATGATCCCGCGCCTTCTTCCCCACATAAATCCGCTGCGTCCCCGGCTTCGCATGCCTCAACAACTCCGGATTGCACAAATAGTCATAGACCAGCACATCCGCCGCCTCGATGCACGCCTTGCCCTTCAGCGTTAACAACCCCGGATCACCCGGGCCCGAACCAACGAGATAACAGATGCCTTCAGTAACGGTGCTTTTGCGGGATGATGAAGAAGTGGCCATGGAAAGACGAACGAACGAGCCACCCACCTTGGCGGGTAAGACCACCCACGCAAGGCCGGGTTCACTCCCACTTCAATTCCGTCCCCACCGGCAACAACCGCACCACCCTCGCCAAATCCCAGTTCGTCAGCCGAAACCCGCCCACACTCTCCTGCCGCGTCAAATGCCCCGGAATGCTCGTCCCATGCAACCCATAAGGCAGCGGCGTCGGATCCGTTCCCTTCGCCAAATTCACCCAAAACAAACCCGCCGGATTGTTCGGCCCAGGAGGCAACACAGCCCCCGCCGGCGGCGGAATCACCACCACCTCTTCCGCCCCCAACCCCACCCCCAACGGCTTCGGCGGATTCGCCCACTCCCCCGTGCACACCAGCTTCGGCCGCGCCACCGCATCCAAAATCCGCCACGTCCCCCGCCCCCTCAGCCCCGGCCTCGCCGCCGACACCGGCACCCGCGCCACCAGTTTCTCCCCACGCCTCACCTCCAGCCACACCCCGCCCAAAACCTTCGCCACCACTGGCATCGCCGCATCCACCTCCGGCCTCACCGGTTCCTCAAACGCTTTTTCAATCTCAAACGGCTCCACGTTCGGCACCAAAAACAGCGTCCCCACCTTCGGCGTCGACTTCACCACCGAGTTGATCCGCCTCAAAAAACCTTCCGAACAATGATACCGCTCCGCCACATACTCCCACGCACTCCGATACGGCAAAAACGTCCCGGTCGACAATTGCTCCCAAGTCGGATCCGGATCCTTCCCCGCCTTCCCGCTTGTCTTCGCCCCTCCACTGCCCGACTGCCCCGCAATCCACCGAAAATCCTCCGCCCTCAGCGTGTACTCCCGATACGCCCCACCCATCTCCACAATCACCGCCGGGGTCTTCCCATCCACCCACTCCAACTCATTCGGATAAGCCGCCTTGTAAGCCGCAATCGCCGCCTGATGCATCGATCCATCAGACCCGTCAATCGGCCCTGTCGAAAACAGCTTCCGATCCAAATACGCCTGCGTCTGCACCACATGCGTCGCACGCTGCGCCTCCTCATTCGGCATCCGCGTGTACTTCACCGCCGCCAGCGCTGGCCGCACCTCTTCCTTCGGCGGCTTCACACTCACCGTCGGCTTCGCCTCTTCCTTCTTCTCCACTGGCGGCGGCGGCTTCATCGCCTCCACCTCCGCCCGACTCGGGATGCGCAACTTCTGCCCCACCTTGATCAAATCCCGCTCCATCTGATTCGCCACCTTGATCTGCTCCACCGTCACCCCATACTTCTTCCCGATCAAAAACAACGCCTCCCCACTCACCACCACGTGGTCCAGCGACACCTCAGGCGGCCCTGTCACCACCGGCGCCGCTGGCTTCACTGGTGTCCCCTTCCCCCCTGACGGGGCCCCAGCTCCCACCCCTGCAGCAGGCGTCGGCAAATCCACCGGAATCCCCCAGGCCCCTTCATCCCCAGCCTCCACCTTCCACTTCCACTTCACCGCCTCCTCCAACCCCGGTTCCACCGTCGGCACCGGCACCTTCACCGCCGTCTTCTCCGCAGCCATCCCCCCCATCACTCCCACCGCCCCAAAAACGAGCATCCTCCACCCGGGTCCAATCAAAGAAGCATTTCGAGTCCGTTCCATTCCTATATCAAATCCCATTTTATCCTGCAAACAAGCCCCGTTTCATTTTCACTCCGCATGCAATGGCTCGTCCCCCTCTCCGTTCTAATCTCATGAAGGCACCCCTCATCCTCCTCATCACCTGCCTCGGCACCCTCGCAGCAGCCGAAGTCACCTCCGAAAAACAAGGCTCAATCCTCCGCTTCACCTCCGCAGGCCAACCCATCTGCGACTACCAAATGGAACCCGGCGAGGTCCCCGAAGGCGTCGATCTCGTCTTCAAACACGGCGCCCACCTCCACCCCATCTATTCTCCCAGCGGCAAACTCGTCACCGGCAATCACCCCGAAGACCATCGCTGGCATCGCGGCGTCTGGTTCGCCTGGACCAAAACCGAGTTCGGCACCTCCCATCCCGACTTCTGGAACATGGGCAAGGTCGGCGAAAAACTCGCCTCCGAAGTCCGCTTCGACCAACTCATCCAGTCCACCCCCAACAGCTTCACCAGCCAGCACTCCTTCCTCGACCACAGCCAATCCCCCGACCAAAAAGTCCTCACCGAAACCTGGGAAGTCGCCATCTCCCAAAAAAACCTCGATGGCACCCTCACCAACATCATCGATCTCACCAGCACCCAAACCTGCGCCACCAACCAACCCCTCAAGCTCCCCACCTACCACTACGGCGGCCTCGGCGTGCGCGGCAACCTCGCCTGGAATCCCGTCGACGCCGTCACCATGCTCACCAGCGAAGGTCACGACCGCAAATCCGGCGACTCCACCAAAGCCAAATGGGTCCACATCGGCGGCCAAGTCGACGGCACCCCGACCGGCATGGCCATCCTCATCCACCCCACCAACTTCCGCTTCCCCCAACCCCTCCGGCTCAACCCCAAAAACCCCCAACTCTGTATCGCCCCCTCCCAAGACGGCGACTGGTCCATCGAACCCGGCAAACCCTACCTCTCCAAATACCGCCTCCTCATCTTCGACGGCAAACCCAACGCCCAATGGATCGAAGCCCAATGGACCACCTACGCCACCTCCATCGAACCATAAAGACGTGATATCCAAACCTCTAAAGCTCGCTCCCTCAGAGTGATCCAGCTCCAACTCACCGTTAAACAAACTCATGATCCCCCTTCCGCACTCCCACCGCACCCCCACCCACCTCGCTCATTCCTACCTCCCCTGGTGGCCTCACCTCCTCCTCACCTCGCTGCTCCTCCCGCCCCTCTTCGCCGCCGACACGCCGCCCAAGGAACAAAAACCCGCACCCGAGTTCCGAAAATACGAACTGCCCGTCGAACCCGACGAAAACGTCTCCTATGGCCCCCATCGCATGCAGGTCATCTACTTCTGGCGCGCCAAGTCCGACCAACCCACTCCCCTGCTCGTTTACATCCACGGCGGCGGCTGGCAGGGCGGCGACCGCTCCGTGGCCCGCAGCATGATCCTCCCAGCTCTCGAGGCCGGCATCTCAGTCGCCTCCGTGGAATACCGCACCATCAAAGACGCCACCGCCGACGGTCTCGTGCCGCCGGTCAAGGGACCCATGCTCGACTGCGCCCGCGCCCTCCAGTTCTGCCGCAGCAAAGCCAAGGACTGGAACCTCGACAAAACCAAAGTCGCCCTCGCCGGTGGCTCCGCTGGCGCCTGCACCAGCCTCTGGCTCGCCTTCCACGACGACCTCGCCGACCCTACCAGCCCCGACCCTGTCGCCCGCGAATCCACCCGAGTCCTCTGCGCCGCCGTCTCCGGTGCACAAACCACGCTCGACCCCCACCAGATGCGCGAGTGGACGCCCAACAGCAAATACGGCTCCCACGCCTTCGGCATCGTGTGGGATGCGAAGAAGAAAATCAGCTCCTTCCAGATGTTCTACGACGCCCGCGAACGCCTCCTCCCCTGGATCAAAGAATACTCCCCCTACGAACTCGTCTCCCCCGGCGACCCACCCGTCGGCCTCTACTACAGCACCCCACCGAACCTCGGCAAAGAAGAAAAAGACCCCACCCACACCGCCAACTTCGGCGTGAAATTCAAAGAACACTGCGACGCCAACCAAGTCCCCTGCGACCTCATCTACCCCAACGCCCCCAAAATCAAACACCCCACCGACAACGACTACATCAAAGCCCACCTCCGCCCAGAGCTAAAGTGACACTCGCCACACCACCACTGCCACCACCTGAACAATGAAACGTTCCCTCGCTGCCCCCCTGTTGCTTGCCTCGATCACGGCTTCGCTCCTCGCGCCGCTGAGCCCGCTTCACGCCACCGAGCCTACCACCCTACCTGCTTGGGGCGATCAAGGAAATGGCACTTATCGCAATCCCATTTTGTGGGCGGATTACAATAACCCGTGTGTGTTCAAGACAGGCAACACCTTCTATCTGACCTGCGCCTCGCATCACTTCATGGGCATGCCGTTACTGGCGTCGAAGGATTTGGTCAACTGGACGCACGCTGGGCGCATCTACTCGCGACTCGATGGCGTTCATGCGGACTTCACGCTCCCCGGCAAAGCCTGTTCCGCCGGTTCGCAGGATGGCGAGGTGGGCTTCTTCCGTGGCACGTATTACATGTTCAACTGGAGCACGAAATACTGCGGCTTTGTCTGCAAGGCCGCTGCGCCGGAAGGACCGTGGAGCGCTCCGGTGCGCCTTTCGGAAAAGATCGTGGGTGACTTCGAAGACCCGTGTCCGTTTTGGGATGATGATGGCAAAGGCTACTTGTTCCTGCTCGGCAATCCGGGGGCACTGCGGATCTATCGCTTGAACGACACCTTCGATACCATCGTGGACCAAGGCGCGATCTTGATCGATGACATCCCTCCGAAAGGTCCGCAGGTGTTCAAGCGCAACGGCTTCTACTACATCTCCGTCGCCTCCACCGGCAAGAACAAGGACAAGGCGCAATATGTCTATCGCTCCAAGTCACTCTACGGTCCCTACGAGAGCCGGAAACTTTTCCATGCAGGCAAGGCCGACATCAACGCCGCTCAGGGATCGCTCGTCGAAGTCAGTGGCGACCGCTGGGCCTTCCTCCATCACGACTACAACCTCTTTGCCACCTATGGCCGGCGTCTCTACCTTCAGCCTGCGGGCTGGTCAGCTGACGGCTGGCCGTGGATTGGCGTGGACTCCGATGGAGATGGCATCGGCGAACCCGTGGGCCTCACCGAGCCCTACGCCAAGCCAGCGCTGCCAGTCCAACCCATCAACGCAGCAGAACCTTCCGATGATTTTGAAGCAAGCACGCTCGGTGGCCAATGGGCCTGGAATCACAACCCCGACGACCAGCATTGGTCGCTCACCGCGAGGCCCGGACACCTTCGATTGACAGCGCGGCATCTGAACACCCAGGGCGGCGTTTCCCAATTTGGCCGCACGAAGGTCAACTATCGCGATGACCATCTTCTCTTCGCCTACAACACGCTCGTCCAGCGCCTCTACGGAGCCGAGTCAGACAACGTCACGAAGCTCGACACCACGAACATGATCGACGGCCAACGCGCCGGTCTCTGCACGATGATCGACGACTACACCTGGATCGGAGTCGCCAAGGAGGGCGGCACCAAACACATCCGCTTTGCCAAAGGCACCGCCACTTCCGGCCCTGGCGCATTCACCGATGGCCCCGAACTCAAGCAAGACGCCATCTGGCTCAAACTCGAACACCGCCACTACAAAGGCACCCTGTTCTACAGCCTCGACGGCGAACACTTCGAGCCGCTCGGCGATCGCGACTATCCCTACCGCACCGCATGGTATGAGGGCACCAAGGTCGGCCTGTTTTCCTACAACTTGTCATCGGCAGCAGAAGGCGGCCACGCGGATTTCGATTTCTTCCACCAACAACACGACGGACCAAAAACAGCCCGCAAAGAATGACGCTGAGCATTCTCCGCTCATCAGTGCGCTTACCCCTGATGCCTCATGCGGAACTGCTTCGGCGTTAGGCCGATGCGTTTGCGGAAGTGTTGGGTGAAGGCGCTTTGGTCGCAGAAGGCGTGGGCTTGGGCGATGTCGATGACTTTGTCGTTGGTTTGGATGAGGGCTTCGGCAGCGGACTCGATGCGGATGCGGAGCATGAGTTCATAGGGCGTGACGCCGAGGGCTTGGTGGATCTTGCGATACAGCGTGCGCTCGGAGAGGCCGCATTCGCGGGCGAGTTCGGCGGTGCTGAGGATGCGGCTGGTGTTCTTCTGGATGTGGCTGACGATGAGCGTGACTTCGCTGTTGGGCTGATGACGGCTACGACCTTCATCGCGGCGGGTGAGGCCCATGAGGCCGATGATTTTGCCGTTTTTGCCTCGCAGCGGGGCCTTGGTGGTGAGAAACCAGTTCAGCGTGCGCTGTTCATCATACCAGACTTCGAGGCGATTGATCAACGGTTTGCCCGTGCGGAAGACGAGCGCGTCATCGGCTCGGTAGGCCTTCGCGGTTTGCTCGGGGAAGAAGTCTTCATCGGGGCGGCCAATGACGTCGGCTTCACTTTCGAGGCCCAGGCGGGTCCACGTTGGCTCGCTGGCCGCGATCAGGCGGCTCTCACGATCCTTCACAAAGAAGAATACGTTAGGCTGCTGATCAAACATGAGCCGGAATGCCTGCGGATCGGTCATGCTGGCAAAAAAGGCGCTCTGAATCGAATCGGGAGACATGGCAGGAAGATAACAACTTTTGGCAGATCTAGGCCATGTATTTCGGAATGGAAAGGCGTTTATTCTTTGTATGAAAATCCATCATTGCTTTTCTGTCCTCACTCTTTGCCTTCTCGCCAACACGGTGGCATCAGCTCATAATACGGTGCTGACGCTGCGTCAGGATGATGCGGCGAACACGATCTCGGTCTATCGCGAGAACGACAAGGAGGCGATCCTCACGCAGAATGCGCGGCCGGATTTTCGACCTTACCTTCATCCGATCGTAGCTCCGGATGGCAAGGGCCTGCTGACGGAATATAGCCCTGGGCATCACAAGCATCAGACGGGGCTCTACTGGGGGCTGAAGCAGGTGAACGGGCGCGACTACTTTCACAATCCTGGCGCGGGCTTCTGGCGCAAGGTGTCGAGCGCGGTGCTCGTGCCGAAAGGCGAGGTGGTGAAGTGGACGACGGTTTATCAACTGCTCGATGCCGAGGGCAAGCCGGTGATGAACGAGACGCAGGTCTGGACGATGCGCGATAACGATGGCCGTTACTTCCTGGAGCTTGAATGGAAAGGCGAAGGACTCGTGGATTTGACCATGGCCAAGCAGCCTTACGGCGGACTCTTTCTACGCATGCCGTGGAAGCCTGGCATGGAAGGCGGCGTGATGAACAGCGTGCGTCAGGGCAATGGGCGTGCTGAAGGACAGCGCTCGATCTGGATGGATGTCGGCATGAAAGTGGATGGCCGCGAGGACCAGGCTCACATCGCGATTTTTGATCATCCGAAGAATGTGGGCTACCCGCAGCATTGGCGTGTGGATGGGCAGATGGGCGTGGGGCCTTGTCGTGCGATTACGGGCGATTGGAAGATTGCCAAGGGCAAGTCCGAGACAGTGCGGCATCAGTTCTTTGTTTATACGGGCAAGCTCAACGATGTGGAAGTCACAGATGCGTGGAAGGCCTACACCGGCCAGGGTTCAGATGCAGTGATGTGGGGCATCGCCAAGGCGGCGGGTAAAGAGGCGGCATTTCTCACTGGCGAACAAGCGGTGGCGAAGATGACCGTGCCTGAAGGTTTCGAGGCGAAGCTCGCTGCGGTCGAGCCGATGATCACACAGCCGATGGCGTTTTGCTGGGATGATCGAGGGCGGCTTTGGGTCGCGGAGAATCGCGATTATGAAGCACGCGGCACCGGCTTCTCCGCCGATGGCAACAGCCGCATTCTGATTCTCGAAGACACGAATGGCGACGGGAATTTCGACACGCGCCAAGTCTTCCTCGAAGGCATTCCCTTTCCCGCCGCCATTGCGGTCGGGTTCGACGGACTCTGGCTCGGCGCGCCGCCCAATCTGCTCTTCGTGCCCGACAAGGATCACGATGACAAAGCCGACGGAGCCTTCGAAGTTCGCCTCACCGGGTGGGGGATTCAGGATCGCCACGAGACCTTAAACAGCTTCAATTGGGGACCCGATGGCTGGCTCTACGGCTGCCAGGGCTTTGCTACACGCTCGACCGTGGGCAAGCCGGTCGGTGGCGGCAAAATCTTCCACAAGGGCGATTCGTTCCCTGCCGAGATTCCGGTGAAGGATGGTCAATACATCGACGGCGGCGTTTGGCGTTATCATCCCACGAAGGACCGCTTCGAAGTCGTCGCGCACGGCTTCAGCAATCCGTGGGGGATGGACTTCGATGACCACGGCCAGATCTTCATCACTGCCTGCGTGATCCCGCATCTCTGGCATGTGATCCCCGGCGGCATCTATCACCGCCAGGGCGGCAGCCACATCAATCCTTACGTCTTCGACGACATCAAGACCATCGCCGATCATCGCCATCGCTCCGCGCATGGCGGTGCGCGCATCTACCTCGCGGATGAGTTCCCGAAGGAATACCGCGACCGCATCCTCATGGCGAACATCCACGAGCATAATGTGATCACCGACATCCTCAAGCCCAGCGGCTCGGGCTTCATCGGTCATCATGGCGATGAACCGCTCTTCGCCAATGACAATGCGTGGGTAGGTTTCAGCATGGAGATCGGACCCGACGGCGCGGCTTATGTGCTCGATTGGCATGACACCGAAATCTGTGGCGCTGCCGTCTACGACAAAGAAACCGGCCGCATCTACCGCCTCGCGCCGAAGGGCCTGCCAGGAAAGACCGGCATCAATCTCGCCGCGCAGACCGATCTCGAACTCGTCGGCCTGCTGACGCATCGCAACGATTGGTATAGCCGCCGTGCTCGCGTGCTGCTCCAGCAACGCGCTGCGGCTGGTCAACTCGATGCCGCAGTGCCTGGGAAGCTGTGGGAACTCTTTGTGCAATCCAAGACCTCCGCGCATCAACTCCGCGCTCTCTGGGCTCTGCACATCACGCAGAATATCCCAGCGGATCGTTTGCTGCCGTTGCTCGATCATGCTGAGCCGTATGTTCGCGGCTGGGCCATCCAGTTGCTGGGCGAAGATCGTGCTTACAGTCCGGCAGCTTTGGCAAAGCTCACTGCGATGGCGGAGAAGGACAGCTCGCCCATCGTGCGGCTTTACCTCGCTGCGGCGCTTCAGCGCATGAACGTGGCCGAGCGCTGGCCCATCGCGCAGAACCTCGTCGCTCATGCCGAGGACGCTACGGATCATAACTTGCCGAAGATGCTTTGGTTTGGCATCGAGCCGATGGTCGAAGCCGACACTACGCGAGCGATGGCACTCGCCACGCAAAGTAAGATCCCGCTGCTCGCGCCATACATCGCCCGCCGCGCCATCGCTGCCAAACAGCTCGAGCCGATAGCCGCCACACTGCTGAGCAACACCGATCTCGCCCTGCGTCTCCAGCTTCTCGAAGGCGTGCGTGATGGACTCAAATCGCTGGGCCGCAATGTGGTCACGAAGCCGAAGAACTGGGACGAAGCCTTTGCCGCGCTCGATGCCACTAAGGATGCAAAATTGAGCGACTTCACTGCGCAGATAGGTCAGCTTTTCGGCGATGCCAAAGCCGCCGAAGCACAGCTTGCCGTGCTCAAGGACACAGCGGCACCTATTGAGCGCCGCCAACAAATCCTGACGGCCTTTGCCCGCGATGCGTATGTCGCCGCGCTGCCCGTGGTGCTGTCCCTGCTCGATGAACCCGCCGTGCGCCGTGATGCCATTCGCGCGCTGTCTTCGTTCGATGCTCCGCAGATCGCGCCGACCTTGATCCAGCGCTATGCCAAACTTTCCCCTGTTGAGAAAGCTGAGGTCGTCGTCACACTCTCCGCGCGCCGCAGCACCGCGAGCGCCCTAGTCGCTGAGTTGAAGAAGAACACCCTTCCGAAGACCGATGTCACCGCCTTTGACGCCCGCCAACTCTACCGCGTGCTCGGGCCATCGTTCGTCGAGTTCTGGGGTCCCATCACCCAGCTCGCCAGTGATAAGCAGGCTGAGATGGCAAAATACAAAGCCATGCTCACCGATGCCGTGATTGCCAAAGCCAATACCAGTAAGGGTCGCGCCATCTTCGAGCGCACCTGCATGGGCTGCCACATGCTCTACGGCGCAGGCGGCATTGTCGGCCCCGATCTCACCGGCTCCAATCGCGCCAACCTCGACTACATCCTCGCCCAGATCATCAACCCCAGCGAGGTCATGCAGGAAAGCTATCAGCTCGTCATCGTCACCACTCGCGATGGCCGCACCCTCTCCGGCACGGTCGCCGCCGAAGACAACCAGCAGCTCACGCTCCGCCTTGTCGGCCAGGACAGTGTCGTCACCAAATCCGAAATCCTCTCCCGCGAGAAATCCCCCATCTCCATGATGCCCGAGGGCTTGCTGAAAACCCTCAAAGACGACGAAGTCCGCGACCTCATCGCGTATCTGCGCACCACCGCACAGGTGCCGCTGCCGAAGCCTTGATGGCAGTGAACGCCTGCTTCAGGATCGCATCAATCAAGGGCAGCCTCTGGCTCAAACCCACTAACGCCCTCTTTCAATGATCAACCGTCGTCCCTTCCTCCGCCAAACCGCACGTGAAGGCTGGAAGGTGTGAGGCTGACTCACGCTTGTTGCACGCACTCTAGGCGCGTCGAAGCCCTACATCCTCACCCATACAGAATCTCCTGAAACCTCACTCACATGAAGCATTCACTCTGCCCTTATTTATTCAAACTCTCGATGGTCTTCGGACTGGCGCTCGTTCAGCTCTCAGCCCATGCCGCTGACAAAAAGAACATCGTGCTCATTGCTGGAAAGCAGAGCCACGGTCCCGGAGCTCATGAACACAACGCGGGCGTCCAGTTGTTCGCGAAATGTCTCCGAGCCGCAGTGCCGGATTTGGTAGATGTGAAGGTGCATTTAAATGCGGAATGGCCTGCGGAAGAAGAGATCAAATCCGCTGACACCATTTTGATTTATGCGGATGGGTTTACCATGCATCCGGCGTTGCAGGGGGATCACCTTCAGCAGCTCGCGGCCGAGATGAAGCGTGGCTGTGGTTTTATGGCGTTGCACTGGGCCACTGAGGTGCCCAAGAACAAGGGCGAGGCTGAGTTCCTTGATTGGATGGGCGGATACTGCGACCCCATCTGGAGTGTGAATCCGCACTGGCTGGCAAACTTCACCACCCTGCCCCAGCACCCGATCACCAGCGGTGTGCATCCCTTTTCAACCACAGACGAGTGGTATTTCCACATGCGTTTCCGCAAGGGTATGGCGTCGGTGAAGCCGATCTTAACCGCCGTGCCACCGGACTCCACCATGAGCCGTCCTGATGGAGTGCGTTCGGGCAATCCCGATGTCCGCAAGGATGTGGCGAACAAGGTCCCCCAACACGTCGCGTGGGCAGCAGAGCGGCCCGGCGGCGGCCGTGGCTTTGGCTTCACAGGTGGCCATTTTCACAAGGGCTGGGCCAACAACGATCAACGGAAGCTGGTGCTCAACGCGATCCTTTGGACAGCGAAAGCAACCGTTCCCGCCAATGGCGTGGAGTCCGTGGTCACCGAGGAGGATTTGAAACAGAACCTCGACCCCAAACCCGCTCCAAAAGCCCAGGTTCCACTGCCGAAGCCGTGAGATCGCACGCGATGAAAGACTCACTCTGCCTTCGCCTGCTGACGGCGCTTGTCGTTTTCAGCAATCTTGTCCGCGCCGAAGAACCACCGCTACGTGTGGCGATCACGCCGGATTCGCTGCGCTTTGCGTGGCCGCCTAGCGAGGGAAAGACGGAGATTCGCGAGTTACCGCTGCATACCTCGGCGACCGGAGAAGGCAGCGTTTTGTGGAGCGGCGAGGGTGCGGAGGCAACGGTGCCTCGCTTCGATGGCAAACGCGACCGGTTGTTCGCGAAGTTTGAACGTCGCTCGGGTGGCAAGACGCTTGGTTCGCCGCAGCATGTCACGGATTTCTCCGCGCTCCCGCAGCGGAAGAACTCCCTCGGCTCGCTCGCAAACAAGAAAGGGATCGCCTGCCTGCTCGACGTGGAAGATGGCAAGGCGCTCGGCTTCGGGCAGTCGAACCAGAACATCAACATCGGCTGGCTGATCGACTGGCAGAGCGTGGAACCCAAGCTCAGCTTCGAGTTTGAGGGTAGAAAGATCGGGCTTCGTCCGGATGCGGTCGCGGCGCTTGATCGCGACTTGCAGGCGCTCCACGCGGCGAAGATGCGCGTGACGGGCATCCTCGGGAATTACGTTCCGAAGACCCTGTCACGGACATCGCCGCTCGTGCATCCCCTCACTGATCCGGCGACGGTTCCAGAGGGCCCGGCGGCGTTCAATACGGCGACGGAGGAAGGCGTCTTCTTCTACCGTGCGATCCTCCATTGGCTGGTGGATCGCTACACGCGCGAGGACGCGAAGTTTGGCCAGATCGCCGGGCTCGTGATCGGCAACGAAGTGCAGAACCACTGGGGCTGGTATCACATGGGCGCGGTCGAGCCGGAGGTGTTGTTGCGCGAATACAGCGTTGCGCTGCGCATCGCCGATCTGGCCACGCGCAGTGTGCATGCGGACTTCCCGATCTTTATCTCGCTGGACCATCACTGGACGCTTACCGCGACGACGGATCGCACACACGACTTCACCGGCCTGGAGGTTCTGGAAGGAGTCCACGAGCGTGCGAGACGTGAAGGCGATTTCCCATGGAACCTCGCGCATCATCCGTATCCAGAGAACCTCAGACAGCCAAGCTTTTGGAATGACCGTTCCGCGCCCTTGCGGTTCGATGCGCCGCGGATCACGTTTCACAATCTCGAGGTGCTGCCCGCCTTCCTGCGCCAGCCGCGCTTCCTTTTCGAGGGTAAGCCACGCCGGATCGTGCTGACCGAACAAGGCTTTGACTGCCCGCCCGGCCCCGACGGTGAACTCGCGCAAGCCGCCGCTTTCGCGCTCGCGTGGAAAAAGGTGCAGGCGCTGCCAGGCATCGAGTCCTTTCTTTATCATCGCCACGTCGATCATCCGAACGAAGGCGGTCTCCTCTTCGGCATCCGCGAGCACGATGGCAGTGCGAACGTCAACGGCGCTGGCCGCGCGCGGAAGCTATGGGATGTCGTGCAAAAGGCCGGCACGCCGGAGGAAGAGGCCGCGTTCGCCTTTGCGCTGCCCATCGTCGGGCGCAAGGACTGGAGTGATGTCGTGGCG
>JAIYDW010000240.1 GCA_027487315.1 Verrucomicrobiaceae bacterium
TCAGCGGCTTCAGCCGGGTCATGAACTCCAAAGTTTGATTCGAGAAAATCCGATGGGCCGGCACACCTTCCGCCTTCGCCATAGCCGTTCGATGCCGCTTGAGCTTCTCAAACAAGGCCTCATCAAAGCCCAACTCCATCACCGACACCTCAGCCGGAAGCCGCCCCCCCTTTCCAGCCACTCCCCCTCTCACCACACCTCCGACTGAGGGCTTCTCAACCATCTGAGCCGGCCACCGCATCACCAAATTCTCCCCCGTCTTCAGGTGCCTAATGCCCTTACTTGTCAGTGACACCAGTGGATACTCCCCTCCACTCGTTTCAATCAGTCCCTTCCTCTCCATCTCATTGAAAAGCGGATTCACCGCTACAGCCCCCAAGTGCTTCAACAATCCGTACGTCGTCAGTTGATCCAACCCCGCATCCACCACCTCCTTCGACTTCCCTCCCACCAGCATCTGCACGATCCGTCCCTTCCCATATTTCCCCATCAATCGCCCATCCGCCGCCCTCTCACTCATCCGCGCCACCCCACTCAACGCCTGCCTCAGCATCACCAATTCCTCCACTGTCCCCTCCCTCGCCGACTGCGCTCCCGTTGCCCGACACACATCACAACTCCCGCACGGCACAGGATCCCCCTCTCCAAAGTACTCCAAAATCACCTCCTGCCGACACGCCTGCGCATAACACAATTCCACCATCGACTTCAGTTTCGCCCCATCACGCCTTGCCTTCTCCGCCAGCGCAGTTCGATCCAAATCCAGGTTCCGCGCCAACACATCGGGCCGCAATAACCGCGTCCCTCGAATCCTCTTCCCGGGAATATCAAACCGCTCAATATACCCCGCCCTCACCAAATGACTGATCGACGTGCTCGTCGCCATCCCATTCTTCACCCCCGCCCGATCGGTCATTTCATCAATGCTGCATTGCACCTCATGGTTCGCATCTGACCAACTCAACATCGACTGATACACCGCCTGGATCGTCTCAAACGGCGGATTGTTTCCCTCAATGAAAAACTCCTGCGTCCCCACATCCGCATAATTGAACAGCAGCTCACACCACGCCGGCTCCCCATCCCGCCCCGCGCGCCCCGCCTCCTGGTAATAGGCCTCAATACTCCCAGGCACATCAAAGTGCGCCACAAACCTTACATCTGCCCGATCAATCCCCATCCCAAAAGCATTTGTCGCCACAGCCACATCACACTTCTTCTCAATAAACCGATTCTGCAGCCGCTCCCGCTCCTTGTCATCCAACCCTCCGTGATACTTGATCGACTTCACCTTCCACTCCTTCAACTGCTCCGCCACCTCATCCACCCGCTTTCGCGTCGCACAATAAATGATCCCCGTCTTCCACTGCGTGATCATCTGCCGCAACCGCGCATACTTCTCACTGTGGTTCTTCGCCTGAATGATGTTCAAACTGAGATTGGGCCGCTCAAATCCTCGCATCGCCAAAAACGGATCCCGCAAGTCCAACACCTTCATGATGTCCCCCCTCACCTCCGGCGTCGCCGTCGCCGTCAAGGCCACCACCTGCGGCCTCCCCAACTCCTCCAACGCCACCCCCAATCGAATGTAGTCCGGCCTGAAGTCATGCCCCCATTGCGAAAGACAATGTGCCTCATCCACCGCAAACAACGCAATTTCCACCTGCTTCAGCGCCCTCAAAAACGTCACACTCCGAAACCTTTCCGGCGCCACATACACCAGCTTAAACTCACCACGCTTCAGCCCGTCAATCCGCGCCATCTGCTCCCCTCCACTCAACGAGCTATTGATCAACGTCGCCGGAATCCCCCTCCGCTCCAGCGCATCCACCTGATCCTTCATCAACGCGATTAACGGACTCACCACCACTGTCACCCCCTCCATCACCATCGCCGGCAACTGATAACACAAACTCTTCCCTCCCCCCGTCGGCATGATCACCAGTGTATCCCTTCCGGATAAAATGCTGCTCATCACCAGCTCCTGCCCATCCAGAAACTCCCGAAATCCAAAATACCGCCGCAGCGCCTCCCTTGCATCATGTACCGTCCCAGTCCCCCTCACAGAGACCGTGGCAGAAAGCGCGCTCTCATACTCCATCGACATGCCTCACCTTAATGAGAACACCGCCACCGCCAATCGAAACTCTTATCGTCAACCGCACATTTACGCTCCACCCGACGCCCACCGCAAAGCCACGCGAAACCCAATGTAATTCAGCCGTATCGTTGGCATCTCCTCAAACCGTCTCGCCGCCCGGCACATCGTTCCATAGTGATTCCAGGATCCACCGCGAAAAAGTCTCTTCTCACCCTTCTCAGGCCCCACCGGATCCGTCACCTCCCGTTGCGGATAATACCCGGAGTAGTCCTGCACCCACTCGTAAAGATTCCCCAACATGTCCCTCAACTTCCATGCATTCGCATCCAATTGACCCACTCTTCTCGGCCCAGCTCTGTGTCCAGGAAAAGCCTGATCCGGAAAATGCGTGACCCATCCCCTGCCTCCATAATTTCGACTGCTATTCCCGCCATACCAGGCTATCGAATGCAAAACCGGAACGTTGTTGTTGCTCAATACCGTCATGTCACCCGCATAAGTGGTTGTCGTGGTCCCTGCTCGACAGGCATACTCCCATTGCGCCTCGGTCGGCAACGCATACACCGCTCCTTTCGGTAACCTTTTGGCATTCCTCTCCTGGGTCGTCAGTTGCTGACAAAACGCCACCGCATCCTCCCAGCTCACATAGTAGATCGGCACATTCGAAGCCTCCGCCGCGCACACCGAGCCCGCCTCATCCTTCTTCTCCGGATTCGCCACCTCTCGCAGCGTCACATCCTTGCCGCCCATCCGATACACCCGCCGGTCATCCAGCATCAGCCGCGCCTGGCCACGCAAGTCCCGACCCATCACCTTCTTCCACTGCTCTTGAGTAACCTCCGTTTCTCCCAGCCAAAATCCCTTCGAAATCTTGACCGGATACTGGTCCTCATCAATATCGCGCCCCGGTTCACCCTCAGGTGATCCCATAACAAACTGACCCGGCGGACACCACCTCAGCGTCAGCCCCGCTCCATTGTCCGCGCGCGACTGACCTCCCATCAACCCCTCATACCGCCCCTGGCCCTTCGCCACACCGATCAAGACCAGCATCAGCATCAAACTCAATACCCTTCTCATTCCGTTATTCTCCAGCACCTCCCCGCCTCCTGCAACCGATCGTAAAAAACAAAACACCCCGGAGACTCTCGTCCCCGGGGTGTCGTGATTGGACTTGAATTCAATGTCACAGGCGTCCGTTGCCAGCCACCTGCGAATCGAATTACATCATGCCACCGTGGTCGTGCGCGTGACCTGCGTCAGCCGCTTCTTCCTTCGGAATGTCAGCGATCAAGCACTCCGTGGTCAGCAGCAAGCCGCTGATCGAAGCCGCGTTTTGCAAAGCACTGCGGGTCACCTTGGTAGGATCGACGACGCCGGACTTCACCAGATCTTCGTACTTGCCAGTCGCCACGTTGTAGCCCGTGTTGCCCTTGCCCTTGCGGACTTCTTCAACAATCAAAGCACCTTCAACACCTGCGTTGGCAGCCAATTGACGAAGAGGAGCCGTGATGGCGCGAGCCACAATGTCAGCACCCGTCTTCTCGTCACCCAACAGACCAAGGTCACCGACCAAAGCGTGAGCGCGGATCAAAGCCACACCGCCCCCAGGGACGATGCCTTCTTCAACGGCCGCACGGGTCGCATGCAAGGCGTCTTCCACGCGTGCCTTCTTCTCTTTCATTTCGGTTTCAGTCGCTGCGCCGACGTTGATCACCGCAACACCACCAGCCAGCTTGGCCAGGCGCTCTTGCAGCTTCTCACGGTCGTAATCGGAGGTGGTTTCCTCGATCTGACGCTTGATTTGGCCAACACGTCCCGCGATGGCGTCGCTGGTGCCATTGCCTTCGACAATGACGGTGTCTTCCTTGCCAACCGTGATGCGCTTGGCTTGGCCAAGGCTGTCCAGTTCAAGGGAGTCCAGCTTGATGCCTAGATCTTCCGTGATGCACTGGCCACCGGTGAGGATCGCGATGTCTTCAAGCATGGCCTTGCGGCGGTCACCAAAGCCAGGAGCTTTGACGGCGCACACATTGAGCGTGCCGCGAAGCTTGTTGATCACGAGGGCTTGCAGCGCTTCGCCGTCCACATCTTCAGCAATGATCAGCAAAGGCTTGCTGGAGCGAGCGACTTTCTCGAGCAAAGGAAGCATGTCTTTCATGCTGCTGACCTTCTTCTCGTGAATCAGGATGTAAGCGTTCTCAAGAGTCGCTTCCATCGTCTCCGCATTCGTCACGAAGTATGGGGAGATGTAGCCCTTGTCGAACTGCATCCCTTCAACGACTTCGAGAGTCGTTTCGATGCTCTTGGCTTCTTCCACCGTGATCGTGCCTTCCTTGCCCACTTTGTCCATGGCATCGGCAATGATGTTGCCGATTTCAGTGTCCCAGTTGGCGGACACCGTTGCCACTTGCGCGATTTCAGTCGCCACCGTCACAGGAGTCGAGATCTCACGAAGCTTGCCGACGATTGCTTCCGTCGCCTTCATGATGCCGCGTTGCAGGCTGGTCGGGTTGGCTCCAGCGGTCACGTTGCGAAGACCTTCGCTGTAGATCGCCTCAGCAAGCACCGTTGCCGTCGTGGTGCCGTCACCGGCCACATCGGAGGTCTTGCTGGACACTTCTTTGATGAGCTGTGCGCCCATGTTTTCATAAGGATCGGGAAGTTCGATCTCCTTAGCCACGGTCACACCGTCTTTGGTGATCGTCGGGGAGCCGAATTTCTTCTCCAGAATGACGTTGCGGCCGGAAGGCCCAAGGGTTGCTTTGACTGCACGCGCGAGTTTGGTAACACCGCGGAGCAAGGCATGACGAGCACTCTCGTCGAAGTTCAATTGTTTAGCCATAGTAGTATTGTCAGATTGAGGTTTTAGGGTTGATGTAGGCTCGGTGGCGAATTAGCCAACGATGCCGAGGATGTCGGTTTCGTTGATGATGAGGTGATCCTCGCCATCGATCTTAACTTCGGTGCCGCCGTATTTGCTGATCAGCACTTTGTCGCCGACTTTAACGGTGAAGAGCGAGGCAACATCTTTGCCTTCGTCGTCTTTTCCGGTGCCGAGGGCGAGCACTTCAGCTTCTTGGGGTTTTTCTTTCGCAGTGTCGGGAAGAAAGAGGCCTCCAGCGGTTTTTTCTTCGCTGGTGGAACGCTTCACGAGCACGCGGCGGCCAAGGGGTGTGATTTTGGTTGCCATAGTTGGTGCGGTTTGTGCTTTTTGTTTGTTTTGGTTTTGGTTTGGTTTGGTTCATCCGGATGGCTGTCCGTCGTCAAAACCGGCGGCGGGCAGCTATTTCCGAAAATTTAGAAAGGGGTCAGTCAGGATCAGCAGGCGCAGCGGCGGGTGGGTTTGGATTGGGCTCCAAAGAAATGCCATTTGTGGCCTTTTGGGCTTCCGTGAAACTGAATTCGAAAGACGCTTCCCCAAGCTCATCGACAAGAAATTGAACCACCGGTTTCGGCTTCCCCGAAAGCACCGCCGTCAACATTCGCTGGGTCCTCACAGCATCATAGGTTTTCACATCCAAGTTCAGCTTGTATGACCCCGGCGGTCCTGACAACCCCTTGAAGTAGGCTGCCAAATCAACACTCTTATTGATCGCCGCCTGCAGTTGAGGATCCGCCGCCAAGCCCTTCAACGCCTCCACCAACTTGGGATTCACCTCGGGAACATTCAGCATGTCCTGAGCGTTTTTGTCGGGATAAAGCGCCATGACCCGTTGAGCTTCCGCCTCCAGGTCGCTGCCCTCACCTCCGATAGCATCTCCAGGAACCGGCGCCAACGCCGCCATGAGTTCCTCATCCAGCTTGGTCGTGTCCTCCTTGGGCTTCACCGCCGCCAAGGGAGCTTCAGACACATTGCCCGCAACTTCTCCAGGCTTTTTCCCGCACGCCAATCCTGCCACTCCAAGCAGTGCGCACAGCACAACTCGAATCGTCGAAGGATGGAATGTTCGGGACATAACCTGGAGACAATTGCGGTCAGCGATTACTTGTCCTTGTCCACAACTTCAAAGTCAGCATCGACCACTTTGCCTTTGTCCTTCGATTCGGACGATCCTGATTCAGCAGACGCCGCTGCGCCACCCATGTCAGGCATCCCGCCTTCAGGCGCGCCCGCCGTTGCACCAGCAGCCGCCGCTGCCTGATACGCTTCAGCAAACAGCTTCTCAAGCGACTCAGTCTGACTCTTCATCGCATCAATATCGTCAGCCTCCACGGCTTTGCGCAGCGAAGCGACCTTGTCGGTGATGGCAGCCGTGGCTTCAGCTGGCACTTTGCCTTCCCACTCCTTGATCTGCTTCTCCACTTCGTAGGCCAGTGTGTCCGCCTTGTTCTTGATCTCTACCCCTTCCTTGCGCTTGCGATCTTCTTCCGCATGCTCCTCGGCCTCCCGCTTTGCCTTCTCAATCTCGTCCTGCGACAAACCGCTGGAACCCTGAATCGAAATCTTCTGCTCTTTTCCCGAAACCTTCTCTTTAGCAGAAACGTGAAGAATCCCGTTCGCATCAATATCAAAGGTCACCTCAATCTGGGGCACACCACGCGGTGCCGGAGGAATCCCATCTAACTTAAAGGTTCCAAGGGTCTTGTTATCGCGGGACATCGGACGCTCTCCCTGCAAAACCACCACCTCAACCCCAGTCTGCTGATCCGCATAGGTCGAGAAAATCTGGCTGTGCTTCTTCGGAATCGTCGTGTTCCGTGGAATCATCGGCGTCGCGATTCCACCCGCCGTTTCAATCGCCAAGGTCAAGGGAGTCACATCCAAAAGCAGAACGTCCTTAACATCCCCTTTCAGAACCCCGCCCTGAATGGCCGCACCAATCGCCACCACCTCATCCGGATTCACGCCTTGATGAGGATCCTTGCCCGCCAACTTCTTCGCGGTCTCCACCACCTTCGGCATCCGGGTCATTCCACCGACCAAGACCAACTCATCAATCTTGCTCGCCTCAAGTTTCGCCGCCGCCAAACACTCGCGCACCGGCTTCATCGTCCGCTCAAACAAACTGTCGCAAAGTTGCTCCATCTTCGCCCGACTCAGCGTCTTCATGATGTGCTTCGGCCCGGTCGCATCCGCCGTCACGAACGGCAAGTTGATGTCGTAAGTCTGCGAGGATGACAGCGCGATCTTCGATTTCTCAGCTTCCTCTTTGATCCGTTGCAACGCGTCGGGCTGACCGCTCAGGTCGATACCCGTGTCCGTTTTGAATTCGTTAATGACCCACTGAATGATCGCATTGTCCCAGTCGTCACCACCCAGGTGAGTATCGCCATCAGTCGCAAGAACCTCAAAGACACCGTCTCCAATTTCCAGCACACTGATGTCAAAGGTACCACCTCCAAGGTCATACACCGCAATCTTCTCGTCAGACTTGCTTTCCAATCCGTAGGCCAACGATGCCGCCGTCGGTTCATTGATGATTCGACGAACATTCAACCCTGCAATCTCACCCGCCGCCTTCGTCGCATTCCGCTGAGAATCGTTGAAGTAGGCCGGAACCGTGATCACTGCATCCGTAATGGTCTCACCCAACTTCGCCTCTGCGTCCGCTTTCAGCTTGGCAAGAATCATCGCACTCACTTCCTGCGGACTGTAAACCTTGCGCTCACCACCCACCTCCACCTCGACATGCGCGTCACCGTTCGCCGCCTCAACCACTTTGTAGGGCAAACGCTTCTCAGATTCCGACAATTCGGAAAACTTCCGGCCCATCAAACGCTTCACTGAGAAAACCGTGTTCCTCGGATTCGTCACAGCCTGCCGTTTTGCAGCTTGCCCGACCACCCGCTCTCCACTCTTGGTAAAGGCAACGACTGACGGCGTGGTGCGCGCTCCTTCTGAATTCTCCAAAACCATCGGCTTCCCTGCTTCAAGGATTGCCATGCAGGAATTAGTAGTGCCGAGATCGATTCCGAGGATTTTGCTCATGGTAGTTTGGAGGTAGGTTGGAAAATGTCATCGGCCTCTGACACGTCGTTTCAGTTTTGAAACAAGTGAGATCCGCCTACCTCGACCAGTGCATGCACTGTGCCAATGCCATATCACCAAACATAACTTGCTGATTTAGAACACTTTAGATCGACTCAAGCCACTCGATTCATCACCTGTTAAGTGACCTAAATGTGCCAAAATGCCTCTATTGCGTCAAATTCACCTGCCAGAGTGTCGCAACTCGACGAGCAATTGCTCTTCTGGTTAGCCCCCAGTCTGGACAAATACTCAATTCAGGCCAAAATTCATCCCAGACGTCATCCCGGAACGCTTTTATCAAACGTAGTTTCTTCCCGTGTATAATAAAGCTCCCGAAACCATAGCCCAGGTAAAGGCACACGTGCCAGAATCCCTGCGCAAGCGCAGCTTCTGGATCGGCCCGATTCTTCTCCTCCTGTCAGCCACCTGCTACACAGCCACCTTTGCCCTGACGCTTGCTCCACTGCCAATCTGGCTTCGCCTAATCTCAAGCCTAGCGAACGCTGTCTTCATCGCCACACTTTTCATCGTCGGTCACGACGCTTGCCATGGTTCACTAACACCAAAATCTTGGCTCAACAAACTCATTGGCCGTCTTGCTTTCCTCCCATCATGGCACCCCTATATCTCTTGGGATCTGGGCCACAATCGAATTCATCACAGTTGGACCAACCTCAAAGGACGCGACTACGTCTGGACCCCGCTGAGCCCCCAGGAGTTCAGTAACCTTTCTCCTCGGGGTCGCTTCCTGCACCGCTTTTACCGATCATTTTTCGGAATCGGCTTCTATTACCTTTCCGAAGTTTGGTTCAAACACATGATCTTCCCAAGAAGCTCTGACAAAAAAAGGATGTCATCTTCCTTGCTCGCCGCCGACCGCTCTTCAGTCGCATTCTTCGTCATTGCCCAAGTCACCATGGCCGTCGTGATGGCAAATCAATTTCAATCCCCGATCTGGCTCGCCATACTGCTCGCAGTCGTCCTCCCTCAGCTTCTGTGGAACCAACTCATGGGACTCGTAATCCTGCTCCACCATACTCACCCTAAAGTTCGTTGGTTTGATGACATCGACGAGTGGAGCTTCTTCAATGGCCAAGTCAAAGGTACCGTTCACATCAAATTCCCCTGGCCTATCGGAATGATTTTGCACCACATCATGGATCACACTGCTCACCACGTCGATCCTCGCATCCCCCTCTACCACCTCCCCGACGCACAGGTCGCAATGGAGAACTCCTATCCCTCGGATGTCATTGTCTCTCCATTCTCCTTCCCCAACCTACGAAAAATCTTGCGTGAATGCCAGCTCTACGATTACTCCCAACACCGCTGGCTCGCATTCAGTCACGTCATCTCCGAGTCGCGCGTCCATAATCCTCTCCTGCTGGATCACCTCACAGTCGAGGAAGCCTCCACCCACCTCAGCATCCCCCTCTCCAAACTCTACCACTTCATCGAGAACGGGCAGTTACAAGCTGTCCAAAATGAGGGTCGTTCCTACATTGAACGCAAAATCCTCTCCTCCCTCGCGCTTCTCAACCCGCCATCCAACCCACAGCTGCGCGTGATGATCGTTGACGATGACTCCGCCATCCATTCTCTGTTCCAGCAATTCCTATCCAGCATCGGCTGTCACTACATTGGATTCAAATCGGTTCCAGACGCAGTCTCAGCTGCTCATACCCAACCGATAGACCTCGTATTCCTGGACCTTCATCTTCCCGAAATTTCGGGCGACCAAGCCTTCAGCCAGTTGAAATCGAGCCACCCAGATCTCCCCATCGCCATCGTCACCGGCTTTCCCGATAGTGAGATTCTCAGTCGCATTCTGGCCTATGGCCCAGTCATGGTCATCAAGAAGCCTCTCGAATTGTCACAGCTGCAACTTGCCATCAAACAACTTGGTGGATCTTCGTCTCCTGCCAACGCCCATCGCTCTCATCCGGAAACCGCTCTTGCCAGTTGACCCTTATCTCAGGCTTGTCGTCGCCAAATCATATCCACGGCGCACTAAACAATCCGGCACTGGCAACGAAAGCTAACTGCCCCCGTTCGAGCATCTCGAACACGTTCGAAAGACCGAAAACGACCCTTCAATCCACAAATCTTGATAAAAAACAGTGGATAATTATCATATTTAACATAATCTATGTCAACTTTTCATGTTGGCTACTCAAACACAGATCCGTGGATTCTCTCTCGCCGAATTCTGGCGCGGGGCCGTACGGGCCTGGCGACACGAGAACAACGACATTTCATCGGGAGCCACCACTCACAACGGCCTCCCCAATGACCCTGTGCTCATCAAACGATTCAATGATGAGCATCGAACCCTCACCCTCCGCAACGCCAGGGTAGGCTGTTGGTTTGTGATTCTATTGATGCCCTTGTGCACCATCCTGGACGTCCTCTCCTACCCGCAGCACCTCCACGTTTTTGTAGCGCTCCGACTCATCAGTTCGTTGGTTGGTGTCATTCTGCTACTGGGGATTGATCGGTCTTTTGGGCAAAAGTACTTCAGGTTCTACCCTGCCCTTTTGCCTCTAATCCCGTCGATTTGCGTCTCCTACATGATGTACTACGCCAGGGATCCTGGCTCCCATTACTACGCAGGACTTAGCTTTTGCATGGTTTCCACCTGCTTTGTGTTCAACTGGACCTTCCGGGAAATCCTAGCAACACTCTCCCTCATCGTAATCATCTACCTCGCAGCGACGCTGCCCCACATGGTGCACAACACAAGCAATGATGTGACCATCATGTACCTGTCCAACCTCACCTTCATCATCCTCAACTGCATCGTCCTCGTCGCGACGAGCTTCCAGCACAACAGCATTCGCATCCGCGAATTTTTGTCCCGCTGCCAGGCCGAAAGTCGCCATCACCAATTGAGCTTTCAAAACGACGAACTGCTCGAAACCATCAACCGCCTTCGCGACACAGAAGCCCAACTGGATCACAGCGACCGACTAGCCTCCATTGGTCGCCTCAGCGCCGGCATCATCCATGAAATCAATAATCCCTTAAACTTCGTCAAATCCGCCCTTTACGTCCTCAATAAAAAAACCCGCACCATGCCGCCCGAATTGGCCGAAAGCGTCACCAACATCACCCGTGACGTTGGCGAAGGGGTCGATCGCGTTGTCGCAATCGTCTCCGACTTGCGCACCTTCGCTCACCCTGATCAGCGCTCACTCCATCCAGTCAGTGTGGAAAGCGTTCTATCAAAGGCCGAACGCTTCCTCGCACGCGACATCAGCGATCACAACATTCAACTGTCCATTCAATCATCGACAGGAATCCAGATCCTCGCCGATGACCGCGAGATACTCCAAGTCCTCATCAACCTTCTCCAGAACAGCATTGACGCCCTCCAGGAACGTCCAAAACCCACCATCCAAATCTCCTGTCGCCAAGTCGGCACCATTGTCCAGTTAAGCGTCACCGATAACGGCACAGGCATAACCCAAGACCAGGCCTCGAAGATCTTCGATCCTTTTTACACCACCAAAGAAGTCGGAAAAGGGATGGGGCTCGGCTTGAGTATCTGCTATCGAATGATGCAACAAATGGAGGGCGATATCGAAGTCGAAAGCATACCCGGTGAATACACTCGCTTTACCTTGATCTTCCGGTCAGCAACGGTTTCCCCATCAACTTCAACTGCCACCTCCGAACTCACTACCACACCCGCATGAGCACACCACCTTCCAACACACGCTACGGAGTGCTCTATGTGGATGACGAATTGAAAGCACTTCAGTACTTTCGCGAGGCTTTCGAGGACGATTTCATCATTTTCACTGCCAGCAACGCTTGGGATGGCTATCAGATCCTTGTCGATCACAAAGACAAAATCGGCTTACTCCTCACTGATCAGCGGATGCCGGGAGAAAGTGGCGTCGAACTCATGGAAAAGGCTCGGCAACTCAATCCCAACATTGTCCGAATCCTCGTCACCGCATACGCAGAGTATCAAACGGCTGTCGATGCAGTGAACTCCGGCCATGCCTTTCGTTACCTTCATAAACCTTGGGACCCCGAAGAATTGTCTACTGCTCTCAATCACGGCCTCCAATACTATCAAACCATTGTCGAAAGAGAGGAACTCCTCGTTCGTAAGGCGTCAACGGTTCGCCAGTCCATGATGAGTGACCGCGTGGCCAGCATGGGCATCCTCGCTGAAGGCCTGAATCATCACGTACGCAACGCCCTGACGGTCATCCGCGCATTCATCGAATTGGCGCCGCAAAAACTGGCGGAAGAAGTCATCGGCCGTCAACCACACGACGATTCGTTCTGGAACGGTTGGCAAAGTCAGGCGCTCTCACAGATGGACCGCATCCAGACGCTTCTCAGCCACCTGTCGGCCGCCTCTCATGCCAAACGCGTTCCAAGGACCGACTTCGTTCACCTGCTCGACATTCTCAGTGACTCAATCAACAAATACTCAGACGCACTCACATCGCGTGGCATCGATGTCTCTGTGGAAGTCGACAAAGATCTACCTGGCCTTGTGGTAAACAAAGAAAGATTCCAACAACTGTGGCACCTCATTCTGACCCAGGCACTGATCGACCTCAAAGAAGGAGATTCCCTCTCCATTGAGGCATCGCAATCATCCGTTCCGGGGAAACCGGATCAGATCATCTTCCGAGTTCGCGATGATGCCGACTGGCCCGACCGCGAACGCACCTCGAATGTGTTCGATCCATTCTTCGTTCGCAGCGGTCAACCCAACGAATTTGGAGTGAACATGATGGCCTGCTTTGTCATTGTTCATCTCCACGGCGGCACCATTGAAGCTCACCCCATCGAACCCGTGGGTCTTGAACTTGAAATTCAAATCCCCATCGAACCGCCCTCTAACATCGAATCAGAAGCCGAATTCTTCAAAGTCTTGTCCGATCACGAGGAACGTTGGAGATATCGCGAATCCCCCCAGGAACTTGCAGTCGCCTCTTAGCTGACCTTATTCAAAACAGTCAAATCGACCCACCAAATCTGACATGGGCTCAAGTCCTGCGGACACCCGAATCAGAAATCGACTCACCCCACAAGACTCTGCCCAATCCAACTCATCGTAGTGAGCGAGTAAAGTATAGGGACACGCCAGAGTACAATTGGTTCCCAAACTTGGCCCCTTCGAAACTTTCAGACGATCAAAGTATCCCGGACTGACCTTTTCCGCATCCTTTAGGACAAAAGAAAATAAGCCTCCATAACCCCCCCCATCACGGCGGATCGATTCGTATCCAACACCTCCATCGTGCTCTGTATAACACACCTGTTGCACCAATGGATGCGACCCCAAAAACTCCACTAAAGCCGAAGCATTGCCACTCATCACCCGAACCCGTTGCTCAAAATCTCTTGAATTTGCCTCCAAAGCAACCGCATCCCCACCCCACAATTCATGGTCCGCCTCACTTGCTAAGAAAGCCGAAAACGCCGCATGAAATCGTGATGTCCGATTGAGAATCACGCATCCAGCCAGTACATCACCCACCCCCGAAAAAGCCTTGGTCAAACTCGTCGTAACCACATCGGCGAAACGAAAAGCATCCACATTCACCACGGACGCAATCGTGTCATCCACTACCAGCGGCACCTCTGATTGTTCTGCATCCATCATCGCTCGAACCACAGGAAGGTCCACACACCGCAGCAGTGGATTGCTCGGTGCCTCAGCAAAAACACCCGCCAACGCTTCTGTCTTCAACAAAGGCCGAAACACACCTTCATATTCATCTTGGGATCGCAACGGCAGAAAATGAACTCCACTCCCAAACACCTCCTGCAACTTCAAAACATCCACATATGGGAAGTCTAGTTGCACCGTCCGACATCCAGGACGCAACGCCGTGATCATTCGATGCACCGCAAAGTTCGCTGCCATCCCAGAAGGAAACAAAAACACGTCCTCCGGCTCCTGCCCACTTAACCCCGCCAACCTCTCGCAAATCAACCGGCTCGCCGCTCGCCCCTTCGCCTGATCCTCGGTCGCAGAACTTCCATTCAAAGCCGAAACCGCCTGTCGCGTGCTCACGACCTCCCCGCAAAA
This sequence comes from Verrucomicrobiaceae bacterium, assembly GCA_027487315.1. GTDB lineage: Bacteria > Verrucomicrobiota > Verrucomicrobiia > Verrucomicrobiales > Verrucomicrobiaceae > JAGRPD01. The sequence continues at coordinate 14,140 of JAIYDW010000240.1, forward strand.
GCGCCAAAACTTCCGCGCCACGTCGTAAACCTGCCCGGGAAACACCGCCACCCCAAACCCTTCCTCTCGCCAAACCACCACTCGCCCTACAATCTCACCCAATTGCCTCGCAAGGAACTCCAAACACCGACGCGCGTGGCTCTCACGTGGAAAAACCAAACAACGTTCCCCAGCCTCCGCCAATTCCTTCTCGGCCGCCTCAAACAAAGCCCCAATCGCCGGCGGACAGCAGAACCTTGGATACCCGGACCTAAAATGCCTCACCACCTCCGGATCCTTCTCCTCATATCCGATCACATGCCTCCATTTCGGCAGGCATACCGAAACTCCAAACTCCGTGTCCGGAATCGGACTCCCCAAGTCTTCCTCCCGGCACAAGGGATCTGTCAGCAAGTCACGCATCACACACCCTCCTATTGCGACAAATGCAACGCCCGCTCCAGATCCTCCCAAAGATCTTCCACATGCTCGATTCCCACCGAGAATCGAATCAACCCATCTGTCACTCCCGCCGCTTTCCTCTCGGCCTTCGGTATCGACGCATGTGTCATCGATGCCGGGTGCGCCACCAAGCTCTCCACCCCGCCAAGACTTTCCGCCTGCGTGAACAGCCGCAACTTTTTCATAAACTGCAACGCCTCATCCCAGCTCAAGCCAAAATCCGCCAGCAGCATCCCAGATCCCCCTTTCATCTGTCGGGTCGCCAGCTCATACGCAGGATTGGATGGCAAAAACGGATAACTCACCAGACTCACTCTCGGATGCTTCTCCAGCCTCGTCGCCAACTCCAACGCATTCGCACAATGCCGCTCCATCCTCACACTTTCCGTCTTCAGTCCTCGAGAGACTAGCCAGGCATCAAATGGCGACGGCTGCAAACCCAGCGCCTTTTGTGCAAAAATCATCTTCTCCTGCCAGATCGCCGAATTGGAGCAAACCACTCCCCCCAAACAATCCGAATGCCCATTGCTATACTTCGTTGTGCTCAACAAAGACAAATCAGCACCTAACGCCAGCGGCTGCTGCAACAGACTCGATGCAAAAGTATTGTCCACCAGCACCGTCGCATCCACTTCATGCGCCACCGCTGAAATCGCCCCAACATCCAAGATCTTCAGCAAAGGATTCGTCGGCGACTCCAACCAAACCAACTGCGGCTTCAACTCACGGATCACCGAGTAGTTCTCCACCTTCGTCAAATCCACATACCGAATCGTCACTCCAAAATTCCTCAACACCCGCTCAAACAAACGATACGTGCAGCCATAAATGTTTTGTTCGGATACAATCGTATCTCCCGCCTTCAGCGAGAACGCCACCGCAGTAATCGCCGACACCCCACTCGCAAAAACGGTCGCATACTCTCCTCCCTCCAGACTCGCCAGCGTCTTCTGCAAATTCCTAAAATTCGGGCTCCCAGAGCGTGTGTAGTCAAAGCCCCCGGGGTTCCCATATTCAAACGTGGACGTCATGTAGATCGGCGGCGTCACCGCGCCCGTCTCAGATCGGTAATCCTGCCCAACGTGAATCGCCCGCGTCTCAAACCGCGCATTCTCTGGCAAACTGGCATCTTCCTTCATCAGCTCACCCTAGACAGTCTTCGCCTCAAGGCAAGTTCCCCAACAACTCTTCCCACTGACCCACATGCCGATCCCAAGTCAAACCCTCCACCGCCGTCCGGGCCGCCTCACCCATTCGACGCCTCTCACCTTCATCGCAACTCAATGCAACCTTCATTTCTTTCACCAGCACGCTGGCATCTTCGGGCTGCTTGAGCAGAAACCCCGTCCCACCATCACGCACATGATCCACTGCCCCATCATGAACCGAAATCAATCCCGGCAATCCACATGCCATCGACTGCAATACCGTATTCGCACAAGCGTCATACCGCGTCGGATGCACAAACCAGTCCGCCGCTTGATACAGCCTCACCAACCCCTTCGTCACCGCCACCAACCGAATCCGCCCTCCTATCCCCAACTCCTCCACACGCTTCAAATACGCCCGATTCAACCCCTTCCCCACCACCCATAACACCGCCTCGGGAAGCTCCACCATCGCTTCCAAGATCCCATCTAGACCCTTCCTCCAATGACTCAGCGAAACAAACAACAACACCTTCGCCCCCAAATCCGTTTTCATCTCCCGACGCACCTCCTCCCTCACGGCATCCTGATCCTCAGCCGGTCTAAAAATCGCCCCCTCCACAGCCGTGTGAATCGTCGTGAACTGACCCGCATCAACGCCATATCGCCCAGCGAGATCCCCCGTCACCTCATTCGAATTCGTCACAAAATGCGCCGTCATGCCTCCCGTATAAAGCTGCCGCTCCAAATGCAACGCCAGCAGATTCTTCATCCCATAGCGCTTCCAAAACGGCAGCAACTCCGAGTAATGCGCGTGGCATCCTCCACCCGCGCGATGCACATCGTGCCTCACGGTGTGCCCAAATCCCAGCACCCGATCCACCCCCAACGTCGGCACCACGCTCGCCGCATCACGTGAAAACTGCCAAAGCCTCAACAACGCCGATCCCTTCGACCGCCTCAGCATCTTCACTTCCCCATTCAACTTCGCCGCCACCTCCTCATTGATGCGCGAGGTCACAAACGTCAACTCATGTCCCGCCTCCGAAAGACGTCGCGAAAACTCAATCAGATAATTCTCCAACCCACCCGCTGCCACCAACTGATGATACACCATCCCTAACTTCATCTCCGCATCGCCTCCTTCTGATCATCCTCATACTTCCGACTGTACCTCACGAACGCAAAAAACGCCGTTGCAATGGCAATCCAAAAACCCGGAAACCCGTCCAAAAAACCCCTCCGCAAAACATACGCCCGGAAAAAGCGCCACCACGGACGAAACACCGCCGCCACCAACGACCACTCTGCCCCATCCGCCTTCTGACGCTCCAAGAACACATCCGCAAACCCATTGATCTTCGAAATGTAATGTGCCATGTCGCGAAACGAATAGTGCAGCAAATCGCCTTCCAATCGCTTCACCTCACCCTCGGTCAATTCCACCCGATCATGCTCCGGGCTTCCACCCCAGCGCGCCTTCTCCCGCAAAAACAACCGGATCTTCCGGTCAGGATACCAATCCCCATGCGTGATCCAGCGCCCCAGAAAAAACACCTTCCGCGCCATCTCAGCCCCCGCAAACCGCCCATCATCGCCCGACTCGAAAAACCTCACCAACGCCTCCCGCAATTCGAGCGAAACCTCCTCATCACAATCCAATGCCAACACCCACGGCTGCGTGCACAAACCCAACGCCACATTCTTCTGATCGCGATACCCCAGCCAATCCTGATGCACCACCCGCGCCCCAAACTCCCTCGCCACCTCCAAAGTCCCATCCTTCGACCCCGAGTCCACCACCACGATCTCCCTCGCTAAACCCGCCACGCTCGCCAAACAGCGACGCAGGTTCACCTCCTCGTCACAGGAGACAATTGAAAGAGAGAGCGGCAGCGGTTCCACGAACCTCCACCTTTGCGGCATCCCCCCCACTTGCCAAGCCCATCTTTCCACTTCACTTCATCAACCCCAGCAGCGTCTCCGCACAAACCCGCGCAAACACCTCCTCATTGATCTCCGCATCCACCTCGATCAAAGGAATCCCAGGCCTCAGATGTTCCCGAATCGCCCCAAACAACGCTGCATCCGCCTCCGCATCATGAAACGCCTTCCCCGGCGCGCTGATCACACTGATCGCCTTCAACGGCAGCAGCACCGCCACAGGCCCCGTGTAAGCATTCACCTTCTCCGCTAAAATTCGCCCCAACTCCGCGCACTCCACCGCATTCGTCCGCATCAGCGTCACCTGTGGATTGTGATGATAAAACACCCGCCCTGCAAACTTCTCCGGCACCGTTGCAGGCTCTCCAAAGTTCACCATGTCCAGGCACCCCGGTGTCACAATCGTCGGCACCCCAGCCTTCCCCGCCGCCTCCATCCGCGTCGGACCCGCTCCCAAAATCCCCCCCACCAACTCATCCGCCCACTCCGTCGTCGTCACATCCAGCACCCCCCGAATCATCCCACTCCCAATCAATCCCTCCATCACCCGCCCCCCCATCCCCGTCGAATGAAACACCAACACCTCATACCCCGCTCCCTCTAAAATCTCCCGCGCCGAGTTCACACACTCCGTCGTGTTCCCGAACATCGACGCCGCAATCAAAGGCCGATCATCGCCCTCCGGCACTTCCATCACCACCATCCCGCACACCGCCCCCGCCGCCCGACTTAACAACACCCTCGAAAGCCGATTCACCCCTGACACATCCACGATGCTTGGAAACATCACGATGTCCTTCGTCCCCACATACGGCGCCACATTCCCCGCCGCCAAAGTCGATACCATCACCTTCGGAAATCCCACCGGCAACTCCCGCATCGCCGCTGTCCCGATCGCCGTGCCCCCGCCTCCCCCCAGCGAGATCACCCCCTGCACCTCCCCAGCCTCCACCAATCGCGCCAAATACACCCCCGCCGCCTTCGACATCGCCGTCACCGCCTCCCCCCGATCCTGCCTCGCCTGAATCCCCACCAAATCCACCCCTCCCGCTGCCGCCACCTCCTCGCGACTCACATCCGGCCTCACCGTCGGCGCACTGCCACTCCCCACATCAATCAAGACCACCTCATGTCCCCGCGCACGGATCAACTCCGCCACAAAGCCATGCTCAGCACCCTTCGTGTCCAACGTTCCTAAAACTGCAATCTTCGCCATGCCCCCAGCCATAGCGGACATCCCCACCCCACGTCAATCCCGCACCTTCCACCCGCGACTATCCTTCCCCCACATCTCCCTCACCCACACTCCCCACCATCCCCACTCGCGGACGAATCATCCGCTTCAACGACCGCAACCCCACAAAACACGCCGCCGCAGGACTCCCCTGGGCATACCCCTCCACATCAATCAATCGCCTCGACTCAGGACACCACTCCGACTTGTAGCGATATTCCCCCGACAGCATCTCATAATCCCTCACCCCGCGCTCCAAACACAACTCAACACAGTTCTTCACCGCCAGATTCCCCATCGAAAATGCCGCATACTGACAGTCCCAACCAATCTGATAGTGATAAAAATGGTCACCCTCAAAGAACCCGTAACACCCCGCCACCATCTTCCCGTTCAAGGCCAGCATCGGCATCTCAGCCCGCCCACTCGGAATCCATTTCGCCGCCAACCGCCGATGAAACTCCCACGCCCGGTCCTGCCGAAACGAACTCCCCACCCCGGCCCAGCGATTCTCATGCAGCGCCCCCATCTGCCTCATCGCCTCCTCCGCTGACACCTCCACCCCCGCACGCAATCGTTCCATCCCTTCGATCCCCATCACCGCCTCCCACCGCTTCCGCAAATTCCTCCTCCACCGCCCCGAGTGCCGCGCCGCATACCCGTCCCAGTCCCCGGCCAAATCCGTCCGCCGACTATCGTGAATGTTCACCACCCCGGTAAACACCGTAAATCCCTTCAACTCCTGCATCAAAATCGGCAGGTTGGGCGACCCCTCAGGAATCTTGTTCAACCGCACCCCCTGCCACGACGCCCCCAGCAACCGCAACCCCTGGCAAAGCCTCGGCGTCAACTCCTGCTCACGCCCTGCCGGCACCAAAAAATCCATCACCTCACCCTCCACATCTCCCACCCCGCCCAGCCAGCACAACTGCTTCAAATACTGCCTCGCTCCGCTGCTCGAACACCCGATCACCAGGGGCGCAATCGCCTGCACCACCCCAAACCCATCCTTCGCCACCACGAGCGCCAACTCATAATCCGCTCCATAAAGCTCCCACCAAAGCCGCACCCAATCCCACCTCATAAACGGTGTCCGCGTATGCGAACTCTCCAACAGCTCATCCCAAATCGGCTGCAGCGCATCAAAACCCGCCTCCGTCCTCACGATCTCCAACTTCCCCGGCCAATCCCGATGATGCAAATCCGATGCCCCACTCGCCTCCCACACCGCCTCCTCGCCCGCCATCATCCGCTTGGCGAGAGACAATTCAGCTGTCAGGTGAGCTCCAGAGGCTTGCATACAAAAGAAAGCGGAAATCTCCGTCCGCTCCCAACATGCTACCGCACCACCACTAAATTATCAAGAATATTTATAATTACTATATCAAAACCCCCGGACCGCTTCCAAAAACGCCCCCACCGCCCGAGTCGTTTCCCCCGCCAAATCCGCCTCCGCCTTCGCAAACGGCGGCCGAAACCACGGAAAACTCCCCAGCAAATCGTGCGTCACCAGCACCTGCCCATCCGTCCCCGTCCCCGACCCAATTCCAATCGTCGGAATCCCCACCTCCCTCGTAATCCGCACCGCCACCTCCGGCATCACACTCTCCAAAATCATCGCGCACGCCCCCGCCGCCTCCAGCGCCCGCGCATCCGCCAGCAACTGCTCCGCCCCATCCGCCGTCCGTCCCTTCTTCTTGTATCCCCCCTCCTCCCTCACCTGCTGCGGCAGCATCCCGATGTGCCCCACAAAAGGAATCCCCGCTCCTGTGATCGCCCGCACCTGGTCCGCCATCGCCTCCCCGCCTTCCAACTTCACCGCATCCGCCCCCGCCGCCATCAACCGCCGCGCATTATGCACCGCCTGCCCCGGCATCAAGTAACTGTGATACGGCAAGTCCACCACCACCGGTGCCCGCTTGGCCCCGCGCCTCACCGCCCGCGCATGGTGCAGCATGTCCGCCATCGACACCCCCACCGTGTCCGGCAAACCCAGCACCACCATCCCCAGCGAATCCCCCACCAGCAGCAAATCCACCCCCGCCTCATCCAGCAGACGCGCCGTCGGATAGTCATAAGCCGTCAGCATCGCCACTCCCGGGCCAGGCTTCTTCCGCTCACTCAATTCACTCAAAGACGATAGCATCCCGCCACCTAAACCCAGCCCCATCCCCACCGCCACCGCAATCCCTCCCATTTTACACCCCGAACCATTCCCCACCCGCCACCGCCACCACCTCATCCCCCTCCGGCAACGCTGCCAGCAACTCCCCCACCGATTTCACCCGCCCCGGCAGCACCAAATCCCCCCGCATCGCCGCCAACGGTGCCAGCACAAACCGCCGCTCCCCCAGCCTCGGATGCGGAATCTCCAACACCTCGTCCGCCACCACCCGATCCCCGCAATACAGCAAATCCAAATCCAATGTCCGCGGCGCATTCCGCTCCCTCACCTCAGGTCGCCCCATCCACCGCTCCACCCCCGCCGTCACCTCCCTCAGCGCATGCGGCTCCAGCCCGCAGTCGATCTCCACCACACTGTTGTAAAAGGCCTGCGTCCCCGGCGCGCAATCCACCGGCGCCGTCTCAAACAACGGCCCCACCCCCGTCACCCGCGCCCCAGGCAACACCTCCAAAAGCCGTCTCACCCCCGCCCGCAAATTCCCCAACCGATCCCCCACGTTCGACCCCACAGCGATCCCGCAGCGCAGCAGACCCGTCTGATCACTCACACGCTTCACTTCAGCCCCAGCACATCCTGCATGTCATAGAGCCCCGCCGGCTTGTCCGCCAGCCACCGCGCCGCCCGCACCGCTCCCCCGGCAAACGTGTCCCGGCTCGATGCCTTATGCGTCAACTCCACCCGCTCCCCGATCGTCGAATACACCACCGTGTGATCCCCCACCACATCCCCCCCGCGCAGCGCATGCATCCCAATCTCAGTCTTCGTCCGCGCCCCCACATCGCCAAATCGACCATGCCTCACATCCTCGTCATAACTCAGCTCACGCACCTCCGTCAAAATCTCCGCCAACCGCCGCGCCGTCCCGCTCGGACTGTCCTGCTTCATCCGGTGATGCATCTCCACCACTTCCAAATCAAAACCCTCACCCAAAATCTCCGTCGCCTTCCGCGTCAGCCAGAACAGCGTGTTCACCCCCACACTGAAGTTCGGCGCAAACACCACCGGCAAAACCTCCGCCGCCGCCCGAATCCGCGCCAGCTCGTCGTTCGTGTGCCCAGTCGTCCCGATCACCATCCGCGTCCCCCTCGCCAAACACGCCGCCACCAACGCATCTGAAAAATGATGCGTCGTAAAATCAATCACCGTATCGCACTTAGCCAGCGCCTCCTCCAGTGAATCCCCCACATCAATCGTCGCCCCCACCTTCACCCCCTGATCTTCCGCCGCACGGATCACCGCCTGCCCCATTCGGCCCTTGCACCCTGTCACCAAAACATTTATCTCGCTCATATCGTTAAAGTCGGCCCCAATTAGGCGGAAATGACCTCCCGCGCAACAGACGAATCTCCCGTGCCCACCCCTCCCGACCCCTCACCGCCCTCCTCCTACCAGCGACTGCTCGTAGCGATCTTCCTCCTCACTCTCGTCACCACCGCCCTCCTCCTCGCCCAGCAGCTTTACGGCCTCGGTCTCACCACCACCCACCTCATCCCTCCCGATCGCATCCAGAAAACCGACGACTACTTCCGCTGGAAACTTCCCGAACACGACCGCACCGACCTCGTCGCTCGCCACGCAATCCTCATCGAAAACGGCCAACCCTGGCTCAATCGCAGCCAAAACAATCGCGAACTCCGTCAATCCGGCGCCAGTTGGTTTTGCCTCAACGACGGCGGTGTCAACTTTATCCCCCTCGATGGCATCGACCCCCGCAAAACCGCCCCCACCTTCAGCATCGAACACCCTCTCCAATTCAAACCCAAACTCTGGATACTCCTCGCCGCTCTCCTGAGCATCCAGCTCCTCTTCCTCCTTCGCTCCCGTGCCCTTCAAGCCTTCACCCTCCCATCCCCCTCCCGACTCACTTTCCCTCTGCTCTTCGCCCTCGCCGCCGCCTCCGTCATCCTCAGCCTGCAAACTCGCCAGCACTTCACCGATCACGCATTCATCATCAAAGGCCTCCAGGAAAGCGACGCCGGCGGCTGGTTCACCATGGCCGACCGCCTCGCCCAAGGCCACGGCCTCACCGGCGGCTTCGAAAACCAGCGCCCCTTCTACACCTTCTTCCTCGGCTCTCTCTTCGCCCTCTTTGGCACCAGCCTCGCCGCCTTGAAAGCCCTCAACGCCTTCGGCCTCATCCTCGCAATAGGAGGCGTCTTCAGCCTCGGTGCCCTCCTCCATTCCCGCTCGCTCGGCCTCACTCTCGCCCTGGCTCTCCTCATCAGCGACACCCATCTCAATACCCTCCACATCGCCCTCACCGAAAACGGCGGTCTCTCCCTCTCCATCTTCGCCCTCCTCACCGCCTGGCTCGCCACCTGGCACCTCTCTCGCCCCTGGTCCTTCGCCTCCGGTCTCCTCAGCGGCCTCGCCGTTCTCACCTCAGGCGTCACCATCTTCGCCCTCCCCGCCTACGCCCTCATTCTCACCCTCACCCCCATCCTCCGCCGCTCCCCCTGGCAGCGCGCACTTACCCTCGGCATCACCTACACCTGCGCCGCCACCCTCGTCATCGGCCCTTGGCTCATCCGTCAAAAAATCGACCACAACCGCCTCACCCTCTCCTTCAATACCGCCGACGTCCTCTCCGGCGGCTCGGATCCCATCGAAAAACGTTTCACCGGCAAAATCCTCGAAAAAGCCGCTGCCGCTGGCTTCGATCTCTCCACCGCCGAGACCCGTTATGACTCCCTCATGACCGTCTTCCGCCAAAACGTCGCCAACGACCCCATCGGCTACGTCAAACAAGTCGCCTACGCCTTCTGGACCAGCCCCCACTTCCTTCCCTTCCACGACCGCGGCTTCCAACTCGCCGCCCTCCTCGCCCTCCTCTTCTTCGGCTCCCTCACCACCCTCCGCTCCCGCCAGCCGCTACCTCTCGTCATCGCCGCCGGCCTCATGCTTCTCTGGATTCACCAGGAATTCATCGTCACCCCCATCCTCCTCTTCGCCGCCGCCTTCCTCACCCTCCGCCGCACCACCTCCCCTGCCGAACGCCTCACCACCGTCCTCCTCCTCAGCACCGTCGTCGCCACCATGCTCCTCGCTGGCCTCGCCGGCAACGTCGCCACACGCCGCTTCTGGCTCGTCACCGACTGGAGCGCCATCGCCCTCCTCTTCACCGGCGCCCGCCATTTCATCCTCGCCACTTCCCAACTGGGTCAGCAACTCCTCGCCACCCTCCGCCTCCCCGCCTGGCTCACCGGCACGCCACTCACAACTTCCACCAGCGCCGCCCTCGATGCCCCTCCCCTCATCCGCATCGGCTCCGCCATCCTCCTCTCCTTCGCCACCCTCGCCACCACTGTCATCGCAACCCAAACCCTCCGTGGCCCGCACTCCACCCTCGGCCCGGTCGATGTCAAACAACTCGCTGTCCCTCTTCCTAAACCCCCTCTCACCACCCGCATCGTCCTCCTTACAGACGCCCAAGCCACCTTCCAAGCCCACGAAGGCACCCAGCACTGGCTCTCCCTCTACGCCCCCCGCCCTTACCCACGCTGGATCGCTCACCTCACCCTTCTCGATTCCTCCGGCGAACACATCGGCATCTCACCCGTTCTCGGCCAAGCCAGTCTCCAAGGCCTCCCCCTAAACACCCCCCTCCTCCTCACCGGCCTCTACACCCCCGCCACCAACAAACTCAACTCCGACCCCACCCACATCTTCGAGGCCCTCTCCATCACCCCCCTCATCCGCCCCACCCCAACCTCCCCCTGGCAACCCGACCCCACCCGCTCAATCACCTTCCCACCCACCCCCGAAGCCCTCACGCTTCTGACTGCTCCACCCCCCTAAGCCCTGACCCCTCCCCACGCCATTTCGCATTCCGCATTCCGCATTCCGCAATCCCCCTCACCTCCCCAACTCCAACCGCATCGTCCCATCCACCTGATCCATCTCCCACCCCTCAAGCACCCGCTTCACCACCTCCTCCGCCAGCGCCACCCGCCCCTCCCGCATCCTCGCCGACTCCACCGCCCCCTCCCCTGGCTCCCACACCTTCGGCTTCACCTTCGAAAACGCCTCATACAGCTCCAGCAGCTTCGCCTCCCCAAACCGCCGCTCAATCCATCGCACCGCCGCCGCACTGTAGTGATACTGCACCCACACCTCCTCCGCATTCGTCACCCCCGCCCCCATGAACGGCTGACCGCTCAAATGCGTTAACACCCGCCCCCCCGGCAGCCGACCCCGCAACTGATCCCGACTCCATCCGTCCAACTGCCCCGCATAGTAAGTCGCCACCCCCTCCACCAGCCACGCCGGCGTCCACGGCCGCGTCCATTGCGCCAGCGCCAAATGCACCAACTCATGCTGCATCGTCACCAGTCGATCCGGCTTCCCCCAACTCCGCTGCATCGCCGAAAAATGCGAGTCATTCACATACATCGCCTGATTCAGCACCCGCATCTCCCCCTCCCGCATCCCATAAGCCGCCGACGTCGCCCCTGAAAACGTCCCCGCATCCCGCCCCGTCAGCGCCCGAAAATCCGCCTTCTCAGGAATCACAAACGCCGCATACCGCGCCCCCGGCACCACCGGCGTCTTCTGCAGCCGCGACCACGCCTTCTCCAACTGATCCCCCGCCGTCCGTGCCCGCTTCGCCCCATCCGACGCCGCCAACTGGTAAAACACCAGGAAATGCTCCGTCGCCAGCACCTCCGTAAACCCCCGCTCCCAGAACGGCTCCCGCCCCTCCACCTTCACCCCCGTCACCCGCCATCCCCTCTCCACCGACTCCCGCTTCAAATCACATCGCCACTGCACCACAAACTCATTCTGCCTCGGCAACCCCGCCAGCAAACACCGCATCTCCACCATCAGCCCCTTCACCTCCAGCTCATTCCCCGCCAGCTTCTGCATCGACGGCACCGCAAATTCCACCCACGAAATCGGCACCCGCACCATCCCCGCCAGCGACCTCGCCATCGCCTCCCGTACTCCACCCCCCGTCGCAAACCCCGCCAAATACCCCGCCTGATCCCGCCCCTGCAGCTTCTTCCCCATCGCCTCCCAAAACGCCACCACACTCGCAAACCGCCGTTCCTCCGCCGCCAGCGCCTCCACCCCCGCCGCCACCGTCATCCCCTCCTCCGGCACCGCCCGCTTCACCACCAGCCAGCCCCCCTCCACCGCATCATGCACCAGCGCCAGCGGCTCATAACCCGGCATCAGCAAAGACAGCGTCCCCGCCGCATGCGCATGCGGCAAAGCAAATCCCGCCCTTCCACGTCGCACCTGCCCCGGCATCCACACCACCCCCTCCGGCGCCAGCCCCTCCGCCAGCGCCCCCTCCACCTTCAGCGGCTCCAGCAGCTCCGACTCCTCCGTCAAAACCCGCAAATCCCGCAGCCCCAGCTTCCCCATCCACGTCAGCGGAAACCGCGTCGCATTCCCCGCCACCACCTCGAATACCACCCGCCCATCCCCCACCGCCACCTCCTCCACCTTCAGCGAAAACGCCGCCACCGCCTCCGCCACCGGCCGCATCACATACTCCCGCGCCACCTTCTCCTTCAGCCCCTTCAAATCCACCGGCTCAAACCGACGCCCAGCCTCCAATCGAAACGAAATCGGCGAAAACGGCGGCACCGTCAGCGTCAGCGGCCCCTCCAGCCAACCCCCATCATCCCCCTCCGAAAGCTCAAACCTCACCGACCCCATCCGCATCGTCCCCGGCCTCAACCCCGGCTCCAGCACCGGCTCCTTCAACCTCGCCTCCACATCCACCGCCTCCACCAGCCGACCCAACCGCGCCGACTCCAACCGCACCGCCCCCGACGGCACCGCCAACTTCCCCGCCACCACCTCCGTCCCCACATTCCGATACCCCACCCGCACCTCCACCACCCGCCCATTCACCGCCACCGACATCACCCCAGCCTGTACCCCCGCCAACTCCGGCCGCAACGCCCCCGCCCCCATCTCCACCTTAAACACCCCCTCCACACCCCACCCCAGCGTCCCGCAAGACACCCAACCCAAAACCATCGCCCGCCAAAACCAACACATCCCCCAATATCCCTCCCCCCAAAAAAACCGCAATCCGCATTCCCCAAACTTCCCCCTTCAATTCCCCCCAAAACAATTCCAAACTCCCCTCCTCCACAATCCTCAATCCTCAATCCCCAATCCCCAATCCGCAATCCGCAATCCGCAATCCGAAATCCGATGCCCCACACCCTCTCCCCCCTCCTCCCCGACGACCACCCCGCCGCCGCCACCCTCCTCCACACCTCCCTCGTCACCTGGTACGAAGCCCACCTCCGCCAAGGCGCCCGCTTCGGCGACTCCCCCGAACCCTTCCGCCTCATCCCCGACGCCTACGCCGCCCTCGACCCCAATCAAGCCATCGCCGCCCGTGACACCACCACCGGCACCCTCCTCGGTGTCTGCTTCGTCCACCCTCGGGAAACCCATCACGCCCTCGGCATCGTCGCCACCGCACCGGAAGCCGCCGGTCGCGGCATCGCCCGCGCCATGGTCACCGAAGCCATCCGTCGCGCCACCGCCGCCGGTCTTCCCCTCCGCCTCGTCTCCAGCCTCCTCAACCTCGACTCCTACTCCCTCTACACCCGCCTCGGCTTCGTCCCCGGCCAGATCTTCCAAGACCTCCTCTTCAACGTCCCCACCACCGGCCTCCCCATCCCCGCACCCGCCGGCACCGACCGCATCCGCCTCGCTCACCCGCACGAAGCCCCAGCCCTCGCCGACTACGAACACAGCCTCCAAGGCATCCGTCGCGAGCAAGACTACCGCTTCTTCCTCGAAAACCACGTCGGCCAATGGCGCGTCCACGTCAGCGAAAACGAAGCCGGCCAAATCAACGGCTTCCTCGTCACCTCACTGAACCCCGCCATGCCCATGCTCGGCCCCGGCGTCGTCGCCACCCAACCCACCGCCACCGCCCTCATCTGGACCGCCCTCAACGCCCTGCCCGGTCAAAGCTACGTCCTCCTCGCCCCCGCCACCGCCTCCACCCTCATCCACACCCTCTACACTTGGGGCGGTCGCAACATCGAACTCCACATCGCCCAATCCCACGGCCCCACCCCAACCCCAAACGGCCTCACCTTCCCCACCTTCCTCCCCGAATCCGCCTAACCTAACAAAACCTAACAACCACTAACCACTAACCACTAACCACTAACCACTAACCACTAACCACTAACCACTAACCACTAACCACTAACCACTGATCACTAACCACTAACCACTAACCACTGATCACTAATCACTCCCCCAGCACCCGCCCAATCTCCCCCACCCGATACCCAAACCCCGCCCCCCCCAGCGTCGACAAATCCACCTCACCCCCGCGCCTCCGGTACAACCCCGGATGCACCCGCTCTTCCACCACCGACGCCCCCGGATAAAACTGCATCGCATTGCACTCCACCCCCTGAATCGTCCCCGCATGCGCCGCCAACCGCACATGCGGAATCATCGCCAGCATCGGATTCGTCAAATCCTGCACCATCAGCGGCATCCCATGCGCCTTCGCCCAGCACAAACTCAGCAGCGCCCCCGTCTGCGTCTTGCACGTCTTCAACGCCACCCCGGACCACCCCAACTCACGCCCCAACTTCACAAAGTGCCAGTCGTGCGCACTCTCATCCAAAAACAACGGCTTCCGCGCTGACACCGACCTCACATCGATCCGGTTCTCCTCCAGCTCATACGGAAACGGCTGCTCCACATACAACGTCCGCGCAAAAATCTCCGGCTCCTCCAGCAGCAGCCTGTCGAGGATCGCATTCACATACGCCGGCTCCTTCACCGTGCAGTTGAAGTCCGCGCTCAGCCAACGCACCCCCCGCTCCAGCCCGATCCGCCCCACCCGCTGCATCCGCTCAAAATCCCACGCCGCATCCGTCCCCCGCAGCTTAACCTTCAGACAACGCAACCCATCCCGCTCAATCCAATCCGTCAACAACACCGGATACCCATCATCCGGCTCACTCCCCGTCAAATCCACCGCCTCCAGCGCATCCACCCCACCCACCAAATGCCACACCGGCATCCGCGTCGGCACCGACTTCGCCAAGAAATCCACCGGATACCTCCCGCCAAAATCAAACGCCTCCGCCGTCAAAAACGCCCCCAAATCCCGGTTCATCCACTCCCCCGAATACGTCGCATACACATCCACCCCATGACACACCCCAAACGCATCATGGATCGCAATGTCGAACGCACTGAACGCCACCAGCGACGCCAAATAA
>JAIYDW010000052.1 GCA_027487315.1 Verrucomicrobiaceae bacterium
GGAGACGGCGTGACCGGGGGAGGAGACGGCGTGACCGGGGGAGGAGATGGCGTGACCGGGGGAGGAGATGGCGTGACCGGGGGAGGAGATGGCGTGACCGGGGAGGGAGACGGCGTGACCGGGGTGGGAGATGGCGTGACCGGGGGAGGAGATGGCGTGACCGGGGGAGGAGACGGCGTGACCGGGGTGGGAGACGGTGTTTCCGGGGGAGGGGGTGCTCCGTGGAGGAGAGTGATGGACGAGGTGGAGGGGTCCACCCGACTTTACTTTAGGTTCACCCTTACCTCTTCGATCTTGCCGTTGAAGGCGAAGGGGCGGCGGTCGTAGTAGAGCTTTGAAACGGGCGAGCCGAGGTCGGTGCCGACGTCGAAGGTCTCGCTGGCAGTGAAGGCGAGCGCGACGGTTTGCGGGAGTTCTAGGGTGGCGTATTCGGTGCCGTCCACTGAGATGACGACGGTGCCGGGGCTGCCGGGTTTGGCGATGGTGGTCTCCACCTGGATTTTGTGTTTGCCGGCTGGGAGTTTCTTCTCCGAACGGGTGTTGTAGCGCTCGATCATCATGAGGTTGTATTCGAAGGCGAGGTGGCCCTGCTCCATGAAAAGGCTGAGTCCGCCGGAGAAGCCACCGAGGGCGTAGATCACACCGGAGGCGTTTTCAGGCACTTCGGCGGCGATGGTCACGGTGCTGGAAACGCGGCCCAGGCCGGGAGCGGTGAACTCCGGCATGCGGCGGGTGGAGGCGTCGAACTCCCAGCTCTTGTATGGCGTCGAAACGCGGTCTTCGGGGTGCAGGGCATACCAGAAACTGCCGCCGATGGGGAAAGCCTTGTTGGCTTCGGCTTCATTTGCGAACAAAGCGGATAGCTCGGAGACTTTCCCAGGGTTCGCTGCGGCGAGGTTGTCTGCCTGGGAGAAATCCTTGCGCAGATCGTAGAGTTCCCAAGTGTCGCCGGCGGGGTCCCAGTTCTCGCCCTGCTTGGCGTGCGCGGGCACCAAGCTGGGTCCGAGGGCGCTGGCCATCCAGCCGTCGTGATAGATCGCGCGGTTGCCGAAGATTTCAAAATACTGGGTGTCCTTTTTCGGCTCCGCCTTCGGGTCGTTGAAGGTGTAGGCGAAGCTGGTGCCGTCGAGTTTGTCCTGCTTGAAGCCGTCCACGGACTCCGGCGGCGTGATGCCGGTGATTTCATAAATCGTCGGCACGATGTCATTCACATGGGTGAACTGGGAGCGCGGCGTGGTGTCGTGCTTGATTTTGGCGGGCCAGGAAACCGCCATTGGGTTGCGGGTGCCGCCGAGGTGGGAGGCGACTTGTTTCATGTATTGGAATGGCGTGTTGCCCGCCCAGCCCCAACCGGCGTGATAGATGTTGTCGGTTTTGGCGCTGCCAAGGACGTCCAGCCCGCCAAGATCATCGAGCGTCTTCATCTGCTGCTCGACGGTGCTTTTGATTTTGTTTTGGAAGATCAGTTCGGAAATGGAGCCGTTCTGGCCGGCGGTGGCCGCGCCGTTGTCGCCGAACAGATAGAGCACGATGGTATTGTCGCGTTGGCCCTGGCGCTCCAGTTCGTCGATGATGCGTCCGGCTTCGGTGTCGGCATGCTCGACGAATCCGGCGAAGATTTCCATCAGCCGCGTCTGGAACACGTGCTGGTTTTCCGGGATGTCGCTCCAAGCCGGGATGGACGGCGGACGAGGCGTGAGTTTTGCATCGGCGGGGATCCAGCCCATCGCTTTTTGCTTGGCGAAAACTTCCTCGCGCATCTTGTCCCAGCCGCCGTCGAACTTGCCCTTGTATTTGTCCGCCCATTCCCTGGCGACGTGGTGCGGTCCGTGGCCCGCGCCCGGCGCGTAGTAGATGAAGAACGGCTTGTTCGGCGTGTAGGCGCGGTGCTGGCTCATCCAGCTAACGGCCTTGTCGGCGAGGTCGGTGGATAGGTGGTAGGATTCATCATGCGGCGGCTCGATCTGGTTCAGATTCTCGACGAGGCGCGGTTCCCATTGCGAGGTCTCGCCGGCGAGGAAGCCGTAGAAGTAGCTGAAGCCGATGCCGGAACCGGTGGGCCAGTGCGTGAACGGCCCCATCGAGGTTGTCTCGGTGGCGGGCGTGTTGTGCCATTTGCCGAAGGCGGCGGTGTTGTAGCCGTATTCGGTTAGAACCCGTGCCGCGGTGGCGGTGGTCTGCGGGATGGTGCCGATGTAGCCGTCCCAGTCGGCGGCCATCTCGGTGATCACGCCGTTGCCGACGTGGTGGTGATTGCGCCCGGTGAGCAGGGCCGCCCGGGTGGGCGAGCAGAGGGCGGTGGTATGGAACTGGTTGTAGGAAATCCCGGTCTTGGCGATGCGGTCCAGGGTGGGCGTGTGGATCGGGCCGCCATAGGTTTCCGCCTGGCCGAAACCGACATCGTCGAGCAGGATGATGACTACATTGGGCGCGTCCTTGGCGACATGCTGCGCGGGCTTGCGCCACTGGTGGGTGGAGGCTTTGAGCGAAGGACCAGCCTTGCTTGCGGAAGGAGTGTCCGCGAATGGCAGGGCCGGGCCTGTCGCGGGCTCGGCGGCACTAACCGCTGCGTTGAGACTGCACAGGAGTGCGAGGAGTGTGATTTTCGTTTTCATGGTTTGGAACCTGAGAAGACCTTGTCGGCGGCTTTGATCGTCACTTTCTCCAACTCGCCGGTGAAGGTGAACGGAGCCTCATATTGGTGACTGACCGGCGTGCCGGTGTTGCGACCAAACAGGAGGCCGTAACCAGTGACGGCGCTGTATTGTCCCGCTATCTTGATGTCCTTTTTCTCGGCGACTTTCTGACCATCGACGGACAACACGAGGTCACCGAGGAAGTAGTCGGGTTTGAGGTTCTTTTGCGTCGGCGTGAAGTGCGCGCTGAGGGTGTGTTTGCCTGCAGGGATCACGTCCGGCGAGACAACATCGGCCTCGCCGAGTTTGAGGCAGTTGTGGACGTAGTGGAACTTGCCGCCCTTCAGAAACAGGCTCCAGCCGCCGAACTCCCCGCCGGTGCAGGCAAGCACGCCTTCGGCTCCTTTTTCTGGAATGACGACGTGCGCGGTGATCGTGTGCTCCACGCCGAGCAGTTGCGGCGCGGCGAGCGGATGCACGATGGAGGTGCCGGGATAGTAGGTGTATTCGTCTCGCTTCTGCGCGGCGACGGGGCGCGTGGGATCAGCCACGCGCTCGTAGCGGCGGTCGTCGAGCGGGAAGACACCGTTGGCTTCCGCTTCGTTCCGCCAGAGGTCCTGCAGTTCCTTGAGCTTGGCGGGATTGGCGGCGGCCACATCGTTGAATTCGGTGGGATCCTCGTCGGTGTGGTAAAGCTCCCATTTATCCTCGGTGTAAGGCGCATCCTTTTTGTGCCAGACCACGGCTTTCCACCCGCCGGCCCAGATCGCGCGACTGCCGAGCATTTCAAAATACTGGGACTTCTTCCGCGTCGCCGCCGCGCCGTCGGTGAATGTGTATGCCATGCTCACGCCGGGCATCGGCTGTTGCTTCACGCCGTTGACCGAGGTCGGCGCGGGCAGGCCGGTGACTTCCAGAATGGTCGGAACGACATCCACGAGGTGGTGATACTGGTTCCGGATGACGCCTTGTTCTTTGATCTTCGCGGGCCAGGAGACGATGAAGGCATCAGTGTTGCCGCCCGCGTGCGTGTCCTGTTTCCAGCGTTTGAAGGGCGAGTTGCCTGCCATGGACCAGCCCATGGGATAATGCGGGTCAGTGGCGGCGCTGCCGGCGGCATCGAGGTTCTTGATCATCTCCTCGACCGTATCGGGGAAGTAGTTGCGGTAGCGGTCGGTGTTCAGCGTCCCGTCGCGCAGGCCTTCCTGCGAAGCGCCGTTGTCTGAGGTGAGGATGATGAGCGTGTTGTCGGCGATGCCCATGTCATCGAGCGCGGCAAAGAGGCGTCCGATTTCGTGGTCTGCGTGATCGAGGAAACCGGCGAACACTTCCTGCAGCTTCGCATAGACCTTGCGATGATCGGCGTCCAACTCCGCCCACCGTTGCACTCCGGGATTCGCGGGCGGCAGCTTGGCGTCCGGCGGCATGATGCCGAGTTTCTTCTGCCGCTCGAAGGTCTCCTCGCGGACCTTGTCCCATCCTTGGTCGAACTTTCCCTGATACTTCGCGATGTATTCCTTCGGCGCATGCAATGGCGCGTGGCAGGCCCCGAGCGCGAGGTAGGTGAAGAACGGCCGGCCAGTGCTGGTCTGCTGGAGGTCGCGGATATAGGCGATGGTGTGATCGACGAGATCGGTCGTGAGGTGATAGCCGGGCCGGGTCGGCGTCTCGATCATCGTGTTGTCCTGGATGAGGAGCGGTGCCCATTGGTCCGTCTCGCCGCCGAGAAAGCCATAGTATTTCTCAAACCCCATGCCCAGCGGCCAGCGGTCGAACGGCCCGGCGGCCGTGTAGGCGGTATAGGGCGTGAGGTGCCATTTGCCGAGGGCCAGGGTGTTGTAGCCGTTCTGTTTCAGGGTTTCCGCGATGGTCGCCGCGCTCTTCGGGATGGAGCCGTAGTTGCCGGGGAAACCGGTGGCCGCCTCGG
The DNA here is from genome assembly GCA_027487315.1 of Verrucomicrobiaceae bacterium. GTDB lineage: Bacteria > Verrucomicrobiota > Verrucomicrobiia > Verrucomicrobiales > Verrucomicrobiaceae > JAGRPD01. The sequence continues at coordinate 4,564 of JAIYDW010000052.1, forward strand.
TGATCGCCGCCATGCTGACCGCCTGGTGATTGCGCCCGGTCAGCATTGCCGCCCGCGAGGGGGAGCAGAGTGCCGTGGTGTGAAAGTTGTTATATCGCAACCCGCGCGCCGCGAGACTGTCGATGTTGGGCGTGGCAATCGGACCGCCATAACAGCCGATCTGACCGAAGCCCACGTCGTCCAACAGGACGATCAACACGTTCGGCGCACCCTTCGGCGCGGTGAGCGGCAGCGCAGGCGAAAAGTCCGGCGTCGAATCCTTGTAGGTCTCGCCAATCTTGCCTTTAAACTCCGGCGCGGGCGGCGGAAGGATCGTGCGGTCCTGTGCTGGCAAGGAGAATGCCGGCCAAACCAGGATGATGGAAAAGAAGAGCGCGTTGGTTTTCATAGTTAGTTGAATGGCGGACTTGGTTTAGGAAAACTTCGACGAGCCGTCGAGCTCGTCCATCCGTGTGAGGCGGAGGCGGACCAAGGAATTCCAGCCGGGATCGGCAAGCGTTCCGTTTTGGGGCCCGACGTTCAGATGGAATACATCATCGTGACCGTTGTGTTGAGCCCGCTCCCGCTGGCGGCAGGACATGTCACGATTCATGCGGAGTGGGGTTCGAGTTTTTGGAGGCACCCTTGGCCTTGCTGGAAAGGGGTGAGGCGAAATGCGCCGTCATAATCGGGCCCAGCACACAGGTGACAATTACCAGGATGAGCACTGCATTGACAAATTCATTGCTCAGGAGGCGTTCGCCCTTTGAATTAAGAGCCTGATAGCCGACGACCGCTGAGGCGAGGGTTGCCGCCATCTGTGGGTAGGACAAGGTTGCCATCGTCCTGGTCTCCGCCGGCTCAAAATGATAGATTTTTCCCGTGATCCAGGCGGCCAGCGACTTGCCCCCGATGGTGCCGGCAATCAATCCAATGACCAGCAGGGGTTGCCCAAGAAGAGTCCCCTTCATGACGGCAAAGTCTACAAGGAAGCCGGTGGCGAGGAAAAAGGCCGGGATAAAAAGCGAGTGCGCCACTACCTCAAGTTGTTCGATGGCAAAGCGGCCTCGAAGCGTGCGTTTGAGCGCCAAGCCGACTAGAAATGCGCCCACGATCCCCTCAAGTTTGATGAAACTCGCCCCCTCCGCTGCCAAGGCGAGGGCCACCAGCAAGATCGTCACCCTGGCCTCAGGGGTGCCACCGTAACGGATGATTGCCATGCGCGTGAGTCTGCTCAATCCGAACAGAATAAGCGGCACAAAGAGCGCGAGTTCAACGAGTTCGCTCAGGAGGAAGTTCCAGGAAAAACCCGTTTGGTGCACCGACACGGCGACAGCCAGGACCAGCATGGAAGCGATATCTGTGAAAATGGTGCCGCTCACGGTCACGCTCACGGCAGCGTTGTGGGTGAGACCAAGTTTTTGCAGGATGGGGTAGGCCAACAGCGTGTGTGAGGCGATGATTGAGCCGATTAACACAGCGGCATTGACCGAGTATCCCAGCGCCAAGCCCAGAGCGACCCCGGCCATGAAAGGCATGGCGAAGGTGAAAAGCCCGAAAACCGCCGCCCGGTTCCGGTTTTTTTTGAACAATTCGAGGTCGATTTCGAACCCGACGAAGAACATGAACAAAAGTTTTCCCAGCTCGGAGAACAGCGAAATAATCTTGCTGTCATGATCGATCATGCCCAGAAGAGGCGGTCCGACGACCATTCCTGCGGCAATGAAGCCCAGCACGCCTGGAAGCCGGAACCGCTCCATGAGTTTGGGCAGCAACAGAGTCATGCCCATCACCAAGGCAAACTTGGACAGCATGGAAAGGTGATCGATCATGGGTGAAATCTCTCTGCCATCAAAAGCCGGGTCTCGTCAGTGATTTTGTCGCGGCATGCGGGTTTTATCCTCCTGATAGCCAAGTGTCTCACCGGAGATAAATTGACAATTTGCCGAATTTATCTTCAAAGGTAAAGGGGCGGCGGTCGTTGTCGAGGTTCGAAACCGGCGAGCTGAGATCGGTGCCGACGTCGAAGGTTTCACAGGGGGGGGCGTTTTGCCTTTTGCCGAAAGCGGCGGTGTTGTAGTCGTATTCGGTGAGGACGCGGGCGGCGGCGGATGCGGGCACGCCACGCGCCAGCACGAATCCGACGACAAGAATGGAAGACAGCCTGAAATTCATTTGATCAGTGGTTGGGTGGGTGAAATCTCGATGGTCACGCCATTGATCTTGCCGGTGAAGGCGAAGGGCGCTTGCTTGCGGTAGGCGGCAGTGACGGTGGCTCCGAGGTCCATGCCGATGTCCATGGTTTCAGTCGCCGAGAAGCGGGCGGGCGCGACGTTTTTCACATCGCCTTTGCCCACGGACTTGCCGTTGATGAAGAGTTCGGCGGGGCCACCGGTGGATTCCTGGAGCATCTTGAACGGCTGCTGCTCGTATTTCATCGCCACTTCGACCTCGCCGGTTGGGAGCTTGTCGGCGGACTCGATGTGATAGGTCGCCTTGCCGAAGAAGTTGTAGTCGTAGGCCAGCTTGCCGTCTTTCACGTAGAGCGAATAACCGGCGGAACTGCCACCGCAGGCGACGATGACGCCGTCCGCGCCGCTCTCCGGGATGGTGAGCTTGGCGGTGATGGTGTGGGAGCGCTGATAGATCGGGGTGGCGCTGCCTTCCGGGATGCGCACGGTGCCGGCCTGATAGTTGAACTTGGTGCGGCCGGCGACGACGGACGGCCGATTGGCGAAGGCGCGCTCGGCGAAGCGGTCATCCAGCGGGAAGACGCCGAATTTCTCGGATTCACGGTCGAAGATGGCTGTGAGCTCCTTGAGCTTTTCCGGGTTCTCCGCGGCAACATCCTTCGACTGGGAGAAGTCCTGATTGATGTGATACAGACTCCATTGGCTGTCCTTGAAGCCAAGCGACCCGGTGAGAATCCACGGTGCGCCGTGGAACGAGGTGGCGACCCAGCCGTCATGGTAGATGGCGCGGTGGCCGCCGGTTTCGAAATACTGGGTGGTGCGCAGGCCGGGCGCCTCGGCCTGATCGAAAGTGTATTCCATCGGGGTGCCGGCCATAGGGACCTGCGGGATGCCATCGACTTCGGCAGGCGCGGGAATCTTGGCGGCATCGAGGATGGTCGGTGCGATGTCCACGACGTGATGGAACTGCGTGCGAAGGGCTCCCTTGTCCTTGATCCGCGCGGGCCAGGAAATGATCATGCCATTGCGGGTGCCACCGAAGTGCGAGGGCACGCGCTTCATCCATTGGAAGGGGGCTGCACCGGCCCACGACCAACCGACCGGATAGTGATTTTCGTGGAGCGGCCCACCGATTTCATCGATCAGGGGAAGCTGACCCGCCACTGTGTCGGGAATGCCGCTCTGGGTCATCATGTTGTTGAGCGTGCCGGTGACGCTGCCCTCGGCGCTCGGGCCGTTGTCGCCGATCACGCAGATGATCATCGTGTTCTCGGCCTGAGGAGAATGCTCGATGGCATCAATGAGCCGTCCGACGTGGTAGTCCGTATGCGCTAGGAAGCCGGCAAATGTTTCCATATGCCGGGCGTAAAGTGTTTTCGCATCTGCGCTCAGCGAGTCCCATGCCTCGATTTCCTTCGGCCGCGGGGTGAGCTGCGTGTCGGCGGGCACCACGCCTAGCTGTTTCTGACGGGCGAGAGTTTCCTCACGGACTTTATCCCAGCCCTGGTCGAACTTTCCGTTGAATTTGTTGATCCATTCCTTGGGCGCGTGGAGCGGGGCATGGGCAGCACCGGGCGCGAAATACATGAAGTAGGGCTTGGTCGGCGCGACCGACTCGTGATTGCCGATCCAGCGGATCGCATTGTCCACCAGGTCTTCGGTGAGGTGGTAGCCTTGTTCGGCGTTTTTTGGTGGTTCGACGGCGGTGGTGTTAAGATAGAGCTGCGGTTCCCACTGGCTGGTTTCCCCGCCGTGGAAGCCGTAGAAATACTCAAAGCCCATTCCGGTCGGCCAGTGGTCGAAGGGCCCCACGGCATTGGTTTCCCAATCCGGGGTGTTGTGGTTCTTCCCCCACATTCCGGTGCTGTAGCCGTTGTCGCGCAGGATGCGGGCGACGCTGGCGGCGTTCTTCGGGAGGATGCTGTTATAGCCGGGATAGCCGGTGGAAAGCTCGGTGATGGTGCCGGTTGCGACAGTGTGGTGATTGCGGCCAGTGAGCAGGGAGGCACGCGTGGGCGAGCAGATGCCGGTGGTGTGGAAACGATTGTAGCGCAGGCCTTGGGCGGCGATTTTATCGAGGTTCGGCGTCGGCACCGGACCACCGAAGGTTCCGGGTTGGCCGAAGCCGACATCGTCTAGCAGGATGAAGACCACGTTCGGCGCATCTTCGGGCGCGGTCACGCCCTGCGGAAAGTCGGGAGTGGAGTCTGCAAAGGTCTTGCCGATTTTTCCTGTGAACGATGGATCGGGGATCGGGAGCCGCGAACGTTGGTCGGCTGTTTGTCCGAAAGCCGGGAATGGCAACAGCGCGGTTATTGCAATGAGTGGGGCGAGCGATTTCATAGTTTGAACGAGTTAGGTGAGTGAAGTAAGCATGGGTTGCCAAATAGGGAAACCCTGCCTTCGTCTGGTGCTACCAGTGGTAGACGTGATCTCGCAGGGCAGACTGACTTCATGGCGAGGGAACTGCAAAAAACGGATAGGATGTTGAGATTGGTTTGGACGGGGTGGGATCCATGAGATGAACTGAAGAACGGGTTGTAGAATGGCGTGCTGCCATACGATTCGAATCAAAATGTAGGGAACAGCGCGGTGAATGTGAAAGAGATGCTCCACTCACTCAGGCCGTCGCGGTCGATGAGGTTGTATTGCGGATTGAGGGCAAAACGCACCGGCTGACTTCCGATTTTGGTGACTTTGCCGATTTGAAAACCCACAGGCGCGCTGAGCCACTGGCTAGCTTGCCAGTCATAAGTGAATTGCAGATCCCCAGCGCTGAGCGACCAGCCGCGGCCGAGTTGATAGGCGATGACGGGCTGGAGTTGGCTGATTACGGTGTCGCTCGCGAAAAGATTCTGGCTGAAGAGACCGAACTGGAACTTCTTGCCTGACTTTGCCACGAACCCAACGGCAGGACCGATGGAGAATTGGTCAGGCAGGTCGCCTGTCGTGTCGAAGTTCATCAAAGGCCCAAAACCCCAGCGGCCCCAGCTTTGATTGAACATGAACAAATCAAAGACGCTGATGGGACCGAAGCCTTCTTGACCGCGACCACTCAATTGGTAGGGCACCGTGAGACGCAGGAGGTTTGGGTGATCGAGGAATTCGAACGGAATGGCGGGTCGAAACGTAAGCGACCATGAATCATCCGGCAACCCAGGAGCGTCGCCGTAGAATCCACCGGTGTAGTTTCCGAGAAAATTGAAAGCCATCAGCGACGCGGTGGGATCGGTGGCCTTGATGGCGAGTTCATTGGCATTTGAGTCGTTCGCTTCAGGCCGCGCAGACTCCTGAGAGTAGAGCGAGCTGGCGACGACGAGAAGGAGTGCGATTTCTTTCATGAACGGGAGAAGGTGGTCACCGTTTTACGGGGATTTGAGAATCGAGAGGCCTGCGTGAAACAAGTGTTGTTTCTGGGGTCAAGTTCTCGCGACAGTCAGACTTCGATGCGCAGTTCGGCGTGTTGGGTAAGAGGGGGTGACAGCGCAGAGTGTTTGGGTTGGATGCGTGGCCGTTTGGAAAACGGGTGGAATGATGGTCTGGCGAAATGCTGTATCGCCCCATTAAAAGCCGCGACGGTCCCAGCGGTCTTCTCGGCGGTCGAGTTTGTCCTCTCTCCGGTCGAGAGGCCCTCGATTGTAGGATTCATCGATGCGGTTCTCCAGGTAATCGCGTCGATCTTCGCGGTGGTCCGCCCGGCGCACAGGGCCAGGGCCCCGGCAGGACGTGATGCCGAGGAGAGCGACTGCGAGGATTCCGAACAGGATAGAGCTTGTATGTCTCACATTCATGATTGGATGATGCCGGGGGTCGGTGGCGCAAAAAGAATCTCTGGGTCAAAACTGAACCGTTCGATACTGCGTCATTCCGCCGACCATGACGGGTTGGTAGTAGAGGCCGTTGAAGGCGTAGTAGGTGCCGCCGTTGACCACGGTGACCGAGGCACCGGGGGGCAAAACAGGGACGATGACGCCGATGGGAGGGGCGACGACCACGTAGCCTGATGAAGACGGCTGATAGTAGGTGCCGCCGTAGTAGGCATAGGGCGAGCTGCCGACGTAGACCGTCGAGTAGCCACGTGGCGGGGAGGCGATGGCAGCACCTATGACTGCGCCGGTGACCATTCCCGCTGCAAGCCCGACGCTAAATCCAGGGCGGCGACGGTCGATGTCCACATCGATATGCCGATTGGAGTTGATGTTGATGTTTCGATTGGAGTTGATGTTGACGTTCCGGTTGCCGTTGAAGTTAACGTTGCGGTTCACGTTGACGCTGCGATGGACGCGCGGACCGGCCATCCCTGGAATGGTTGAGGAGGCGAGGGCGAGGAAGGTGAGGCAAGCGACAGGCTGGCGGAAGCGCTGAAGGAAGGTTTTCATAATGGAGTCGATGAGCGTGGGGTTACTTGGAAGGTTGGGTTTCGGCGGAGGTGTCCGGGGTCGGCACGAGATCGATTTTTGCGGAGCCTGGAGGTGGATCGAAGGCGAAGACGAAATCAGGCAGTTTGGTTCCGAAGTCCCATTTGCTGAAGATTCCGATGACTTGTTGCGAGCTCTCGCCCTCTTTTGATTTGATCACCGCCTTGCGCAGCAATGGGACGGGACCTTCATCGATCCATGCCTGCCATTCGACCTCATCGTTCTGAAAGGCGACGTGGTGGCAGGCAAAGCCGAGCACTGGTTCGACCCCGAGATACTGTCCCGTCTTCGCATTCTTGGCTCCGTCACCGAAAGGGCGGCTGATCAAGATGTCGCTGATCGGGAACTCGACACCGTAGTCATTCTCCATTTTCTTGATCGTTTCGTCGATGGTAGCTGGCGCTGCGGTGGTGCCGTAGAACCCTTTCTGCTGATCTAGCAGCGTGAAGTTCTTTCCATCGTAATAGAAGCTGCGCTTCGGAACGGTGGTGCGCACGTTGAGCTGCACCTGATCGGGACGTCTGAGGCGGATGTCCAGAATCTTTGTGAACTGAGCCTGGACGCCTTCTTCCAGGTCGATGTCGCCCCAGACTTCGGTTGTGACGGAGAACTGTTTGGCGTTGGCGAGGTGATCGACTGCCCGGTTGAGGATGGCGACAGCCTGCGGATCAACGGAGGGCACTTTGGGTTGGCTTGGTTCATCTGCTGCCGAGCCGGGTTGCGAACCGAGCATGAAAATCGAGAGTGCGGTGAGGGTCAGAATCTGGTTGGGTTTCATGAGAGAAAAAAGAATCGCGTCTAATACATGTTCGCTTGCCTTTTAATCCAATGAGTTGTTCAACTGGCGGCCATGACTTCTATGCATGTGGATCTGCGCATGATTCAACACGCCACGACTTTGGCGAGTGAGCGCAACTACGCCAAGGCAGCGAACCTGCTTCATTTGAGTCAGTCCGCGCTGTCGCGGAGTATTCTGGAACTGGAAAAGCGAGTGGGTAAGAAGTTATTTGACCGGAATAACGGTGGTGTGCAGCCGACAGAGGTGGGGCGGTTGTTTCTGAATCATGCGGAGGTGATTCTGGAGAAGGCCTCTGACATGGACCGTGATCTACGTCAGGTGACGGAGCGCAAAGGAGGGGAATTGAAGGTAGGTGCAGGCACTTATCCGACAGATATGTTTTTAGGACAAGCGGTGGGCAGACTCACCGTGATGAGACCCGGCATTCAGGTGGAGGTGATTCACGACCAAGTGGTCGATCTCATTCAACGTTTGCGTAAGCGGGAGTTGGACCTTCTGGTCGGGGATGCGGCGTGGTTGCAAGGGGCGGACGACATCACCGCGATACCTTTGAAGAGCCATCAGGGTTACGCTGTGGTCAGGGCGGGACATCCGCTGCTCAGCAAAAAGGAGATTTCATTGGAATCCGTGTTTGCCTTTCCTTTGGTGGCCTCAGGGCGGGCGGCATCGCGCCTGGCTGCTCTTGCTGCCAAAGTTGGCGACAGCAAGAATGGCGCTGGATTGCAGGCGCGCTGGCTGCCGGCCGTCATGACCGAGTCGCTTTCGATGATGTGCTCGACGGTGGCCAACTCGGATGCCATCACGCTCCTGCCGCTTCAGCTTGCGCTAGCGGAGTGTGATCGGGGTCGGCTCGCCATTCTGCCGCTGGAGTTGCCTTGGCTAAACATTGCCTTCTCAGTGATGCATCTTGCGCATCGTCCGTTGTCGCCGCTGGGAGGGGATTTTCTTCATGCGATCAAGGAGGCGGATGCGGCCCTGCTCGATGAGGAGACGAAGTCGGCCATCCGTCTGAGCAAGCTTTGGCGGATGCCTGCGGCCAAGCGCCGATTGAAAAAATGACAGATGCTTGGAGGTGAAGTTTTTGGCGGGCCGTTTGTGCGGATCAAGGGCAAGCCCATTGCTCATTAAGCGGAGGGTGGTGGGGTTTCGTTTGGACGGCATTTATGAGGGATAGAAGGGAGGGGAAAAGGGCGTTTTTTGGGTCTTACTTTTTATGCGCGCTGTGTTTTTGATTTTGGGTTTGATGGGTTTGGCTTCCTTTGGGGCTGAGGTGAAGAAGGAGATGCCGATGACTCCGGGTGGGGTGTGGCGGGCTCATGATATGAATCGGCCGAGGCCGTTGGTGGTGACTCCGGCGGGGGTGAGCACGCAGGAGAAGGCGGGGGCGGCGCCGTCCGATGCGGTGGTGTTGTTTGATGGGAAGGATCTTTCGAAGTGGAAGTCGGATCCGAAGAAGGATCAGGCGGGAGGTGACGATAAGCCGACGTGGAAGGTGGCGGGGGATTACATGGAGGTGGCGCCGAAGACGGCGGGGATTCGGACGCGGGAGAAGTTCAAGGGGGACTGGCAATTGCATTTTGAGTGGGCGACGCCGGCGGAGGTGAAGGGGAATGGTCAGGGGCGAGGGAACAGTGGGTTGTTCATCGGGGGGTTCCCGGAGATTCAGGTTTTGGATTCGCACGAGAATGACACGTATCCGGATGGGCAGGCGGCGGGGCTTTATGGGCAGTATCCGCCGATGGTGAACGCGAGTCGGAAGCCGGGGGAGTGGCAGACGTATGATGTGCTGTTTGAGCGGTCGAAGGCGGGGCAGAAGGCTCGGCTGACGGTGATTCACAATGGGGTGGTGGTGCACTATTTGCGGGAGTTTGACAGCACGGCGCAGGAGGGGGACATCGCCCTGCAGGATCACCACAATCCGATGCGGTTTCGGAACATTTGGATGCGGCCGTTGAGGGTGGATTCGGATAAGGTGGGGACGAAGCCGGAGGTGAAGAAGGAGATCAAAAAGGAGATGAAGAAAGAGGTGAAGGCGAAGGTGGAGGAGAAGGCGGTGGGGGCGGTGAAGGAGGTGGTGATCAAGACGATGACGGCGCAGATGCGGTATGATGTGGAGGGGTTCACGGTGCGGCCGGGGGAGCGGGTGAAGTTGAGGTTTGAGAACGGGGATGATTTGCCGCACAACATCGTGTTTTGCCAGCCGGGGACGGATACGGTGGCGATGGCGCTGAAGCAGATGGAGAATCCGGAGGCGGCACTGAAGCGGGATTGGGTGCCGGAGGACAAGGCGATCTGGTTGCACTCGAAGATGCTGAATCCGCACGAGGAGCAGACGCTGGAGTTTGCGGCGCCGGAGAAGGCGGGGGACTATCCGTTTGTGTGCACGTTTCCGGGGCACGCGCTGTCGATGAAGGGGGTGATGAAGGTGCTGCCGATGGGTGGGGGTTTGAAGGATCTGCGGTTTGCGATGTATCTGGGGGCTTGGAGCAAGTTACCGGATTTTAACACGCTGAAGCCGCATCGGGAGGGGGTGATTGAGGACAATCTGATTCAGATCAAGCTGGATGATTACAAGAATGAGTTTGGGGTGGTGTATACGGGTGGGCTGGAGGTGCCGAGGACGGGGAGCTATCGGTTTTACATTGCGGGGGATGACGGGGTGCGGTTGAAGATCGATGGGAAGATGGTGGTGGAGCATGATGGGATTCATCCGGCGGGGGAGATCAAGGAAGGGAGTGTGAAGCTGGATGCAGGGCTGCATGAGTTGCGGTTGGAGTATTTTCAGAAGGCGGGTGAGTTGGCGGTGTTTGCGGCGTGGAAGGGGGCGAACTTCGATGTGACGCCGCTTTCGGCTTGGAAGCCTGAGGGTTGGGAATCGGGGGCGAAGGCGAAGAAGAAGGCGGACTATCCGCCGATGCCGCTGGCGGTGAAGGAGGAGCCGGTGATGTATCGGAACTTCATTGCGGGGGCGGGGAATCGGGCGATTGCGGTGGGGTATCCGGGCGGTGTGAGTTTGGCGTGGAGTGCGGAGCAGATGAATTTGGCACTGGTGTGGCGCGGGGCGTTCATCGATGCGTCGATGCACTGGAACAGTCGGGGCGGGGGCTATCAGACGCCGCTGGGGTATGATGCGGTGCAGCCGGCGTATGGGCAGCCGTTTGCGGTGTTATCGGCGCCGGATGCGGTGTGGCCGACGGTGCAGGAGCGGGCGGTGGGGTATGTGTGGAAGGGGTATCGGTTGGATGAGAAGCGGCATCCGGTGTTTCAGTATGAGTGGAACGGTGTTGAGGTGGAGGAACGCTATGAGGTGGCGGATGGGGCGCTGAAGAGGGTGCTGACGCTGGCTGGGGCGGTGCCGGAGGGGACGTTTTTGCGTCTGGGGGCAGGGAAGGTGAAGGCGCAGGAGGGTGGGTTTGTGGTGGCGGGGCCGACGCTGAACCTGGGGAAGCTGGCGTTTGAGAATCGCTGCGTCATTCGGGCGAAGGGGGCGGTGGTGGCTGGGGAGAGCCTGGTGGTGCCGGTGACTGGGGCGGGGGTGATTGAGGTGGGGTATTCCTGGGTGAAGTAGGGGGGATGGCTGGAAGCCCTCACTTCTTGGGGGGCGACCGAGTCGGTCGATCCACGGGGGAAAGGCAAGCTGGAAGCTTGCTCCACCTTTAGGCTTTGCGTTTGGCGAGGATTTCGATGGCGGCGAGGGTGGCGGCGGTGCGGCTTTCGACGCCCATTTTTTGGAAGCAGACGCCGAGGTGTTGTTTGGCGGTTTTTTCGCTCATTTCGAGGATGGCGGCGACGTCGCCGTTGCTTTTGCCTTGGGCGACCCAGAGGAGGACTTCGGCTTCGCGGGGGGTGAGACCGAAGGCGGTTTGAAGGGGTTCGTGGGAGGTGAAGTCGGGGTCGAAGGAGGCGTTGGTGGCATCGTCGAGGCGGCCACGAATGGCGGCGGCTTTGGCGAGTCGGGTTTGCACGGCGGCGAGGAGGTCGTCGCGGACGACGGGCTTGGTGAGGTAGTCGTCGGCGCCGAAGTTCATGCCGGCGCGGATGTCGGAGCGGTCGCTTTTGGCGGTGAGGAAGATGAAGGGGGTGGTGGCGAAGGCGTCTTCGACGCGCAAGGCCTGGACGACGCCGTAGCCGTCGAGTTCGGGCATCATGACGTCGCAGAGGATGAGGTCTGGCTTTTCCCGGTGGGCGACTTCGATGCCGACGAGGCCATTTTCGGCGGTGCAGGTGTCGTAGCCTTCGAGTTCAAGCATGAGGGCGACGTTGCGGCGCATGGGGGCTTGGTCTTCGATGATGAGGATTTTTGACTTGGGCATGGTGTCAACCATGTACCCTCACGAGGCGAAGCGCTATCCGACAAAAGTCGGATACCCGAAGACGGAGAATCGTAGTAGTTTTGACCTATGACGCCTGAACAAGTCCATTTAATCCGCAAATCTTTCGCTGAGTTGTCCCGGCATGAACACATCGCCGCCTTGGTGTTTTACCGGCGTTTGTTTGAAATCGACCCGAATTTGCAGCGCTTGTTCAAGGGGGACATTGAGGAGCAGTCGAAGAAGTTGCTGGAGATGCTGGCGGTGTTGATTGCGATGCTGGAGCGGCCATTGGGGTTGGAGTTGGAGTTGAAGGCGATGGGGCTGCGGCATGCGGGTTATGGGGTGAAGGACGAGCATTATGCGATGGTGGGGCGCGCGCTTTTGGACATGCTGGCGGAGACGCTGGACCGGGGGTTCACGCCGGAGGTGCGGGAGGCGTGGACGGCGCTTTATGGGGCGGTCGAGGCGGTGATGAAGATGGGGGCGGCTGAGGCGGATTTGCCTGTGGGGGCTTGAGGTGATTGCGGAATGCGGAATGCGGAATGCGGAATTTGGAGGGAGTTAGAATGGTTCAGGTGAAGAGGGGGAGGCGGATGGTGAAGGTGGTGCCGGTGCCGGATTTTGAGTCGAGGTGAATGGTGCCGCTGTGGAGATCGATGCAGCGTTTGACGATGACGAGGCCGAGGCCAGTGCCGGGGATTTCACCGACGTTGGAGCAGCGATAGAAGGCTTCGAAGAGGTTGGGGATGTCTTGTTCGGGGATGCCGATGCCTTGATCCTGGACGGTGAATACGGCGTCGTTGCCGTCGCGGTGAGCGGTGAAAATGACGGGGGTGCCTTCGGGTGAGTATTTGACGGCATTGGTGATGAGGTTGCCGAAGATGTGACGGAGGAGGGATTCGTCGGCGTGGGCGTTGGAGAGATCACCGGAGGGTTGCCAGAGGATGGGGCATTTGCGGTTGGTGGCGGAGAGGGATTCGTCGGTGAGTTTGGCGGCGAGGACGTCGATGTCGATCGGGGCGGGGCGGTAGCCGAGTTTGCCGGCTTCGACGCGGCCGAGGACGAGGACTTGCTCCATGAGTCCGGCCATGTGTTTGGTGGCGCTGTGGATGTCCTCCTGGAGTTCGTGTTTTTGTTCGAGGGGCAGTCGGTCGTCGTAGTGACGCATGAGTTCGATGGCGGACATGATGATGCCGAGTGGGGTTCGAAACTCATGGGAGACCATTGTGATGAAGCGGCTTTTGAGTTCGCCGAGTTCGCGTTCCTGATCGAGAGCGCGTTTGAGTTCGGATTTGGCTTTGTTGAGTTCGAGGGTGCGTTCGGTGACACGCTGTTCGAGGTTTTGATTGAGTTCAATGGCAGTGGTTTCGGCGAGGGTGCGCTGTTTGAGGGAGCGATAGAGGGTGGTGATCCAGGCGGTGCTGAGGACTAGGACGACGGCGGCGATGGTGGTCCAGGTCCAGAACTGGCGTTGGCGATAAGCGGGTGAGAGGCCGAGGGAGATGACGTCGTTGGGATCGGTGAGCCAGAGTTGGCGTGCGACACTGGCGGTGGCGGGGTCGACGAGACCGGTGACGATCAGATCGTCGTTGGGATTGAGGTTGGAGAAGGGGCTTTTGGAGCGTGACTGGAGCATGGCGGGGAGTTGGACGCCATCGGCTTCGAGGATGAGGGTGGAGCGCCATTGATTGCGATTGAGCGGGTATTGGTCCTGACGAATGAGGCGGGCGCGGACTTGGACGAGGTGATGGGTGAGGGCGCCTTTGGTGATGGCATCTAGAGTGGTTTCGATGGGTTCGGGAGGGTCCTGGCTGCCGACGATCCGGATGTGGCCGAGGTGAAGGGAGAAACCGTTTTCACGACTGTCCGGGGTGGGTGTCCAGCGGGAGCCGACGACTTCCACTTCATCGCCTGGGTGGACGACGGGCAAGGTGCCGCCGTCGGCGTAGAGGTGGCCGCTGCTGCTGGATCTGAGCCAACCGTGTTCGAGGCCGACGCAGACGGCGTCATTGCCATTGCGCAGGCAGACGATTTGTTTGCCTGTGACACCAGAGACGACGCCCCGGATGCGGATGCGTTCGGCAGTGGGGATTTGCTGGTCGGCGACCTTTTGCATGGGGGTGAGGGGGAAGTCGAAGGCGTCTTGTTTGCCTGGTGAGAGGACTTCCAGTTGATCGGGAGTCGGGGCGATGAGGGTGTCGGCTTGAGAGTGGGAATTGCCCATGTTGACACCGGTGACGCGGATGCGCGCGCCGTGGAGGTCTTTGGGGAAGTCCTTGGAACGATAGCCCCGGATGTGGACGACGGCCCAGGTTTCGGGGCCGGTGATCATGATGCTGAGGGTGGGGGATTTGAGGGTCCACATGACGACGATGCCTTCGACAGTGACCCATTTGTTGTAGTGGGCGAAGGAGGTCAGTTCGGTGACGGAGATGGGGGTGGGTATTGGGAAAGTGCCGGTGCCGACGACAGAGACGGTTTGGCCTTCGATGTGGGGGTAGCGGTGGTCTTGGACGTCGATGATTTTGGTGTGGCCTTCGACTTCGACTTGGTCGCCGATTTGGGGGCAAGGGGTATTGGCAGGGAGGGCGACACCGATGCCGGATTGACCGTCGTGGATTTTGAAGGAGTCGCGATCTAAGGAGACAAAGGTGACGACGCCGCGGAGTTTGACGGGGCGGGATTCGTCTGCGGCGCGATCGGGGCCGAGGTCTTGGACGGACTGAATGGTGGTCAGAGGGACCCTGGGATTGTCGGGGGTGTTTTGGCTCGACGACATGCCGGTCAAAAGCCGGCTGAAGAGGACGGTCAAGATGATGAGTTGCCGGAGAGGATTTGCCCGGAGTGGAGAGGCCATGGGCCAATGTTAGCTTGGGGTGAGATTCGATTCGAGCTTTAGCTGAGAGGGATCATCCGACTTTGGTCGGATAGGGGGCAGACAGGAGTGTCCGCTTTACGAGGGGGAGAGTTGCTCGATGAGGATGCGATTGATCAGAGGGCGTTGGCGGAGGGCGATGATGTGGTCGCCATTGGGAATGGGGTGGTGAATTTGGGGGATTTGGCGGTCGAAGGGAAAAACCGGGTCGTGGGTGCCGTGGATTTGAAAGAGGTCGGGGTGATGTTGGAGTCCGGTCCAAGTTCGTGCTTGGAGGCAGGCCCAGGCGATGAACCGGGGGTCGGAATTGCGAAACATTTCGAGCATGTGGGCGCGGATCGGGCCGAAGAGTGAGGTGGGATAGGCGAGGGATTGGAGGTGTTTGAAGGGCAGGAAGCGGGCGGTGGGGGAGATGGCTCGAAGGGCGGGATGGATGTGGTGACTTTGGGTGCCGCTGGAGATGAGGATGAGCTTGCGGATGGGGAGGTGTTTGGAGATTTCGGCAGCGATCATGCCGCCGAGTGACATGCCGATGAGGGTGTCGCCCGGGGCGATTTGATGATGTCTGGCGAAGGCTTGGGCGTAGCTTTCGAAGGGCGCATCGATGGAGTCTGGGGGGATGAATCCGAGGCGGCGAACGGGGAAGGGGAAGTCATAATCCCGGAAGAGGTCTTCGGTCCCGCCGATGCCGGGGAGGAGATGAACGGTCATGCGCGTAGATACGCGGGTGGGATTACCAGTAGCCGTATTGGCCTGACTTGAGGATGTAGATGCCGAGGAGGAGGTTCCCGAGGGCGTGCATGAGGATGCAGGCGCGGAGGGATTTGGTGTGGATGGCGAGGGCGTAGACGAGGGAGCCCCAGAGGAAGGCGGCGGCCCAGTCTTCGGGATTGTGGATGAGGGTGACGGCGAGGGTGGTGATCCAGAAGGCTTTCCAGGAATGAGTGCCGAAGGGGATGCGGGTGAAGGGTTTGTCGCCGGCGATGGCGTAGCGCATGAGCCAGCCGCGCCAGCAGAGTTCCTCGACGAGGGGGACGACGAGGGTGCTGCGGGCGAAGCGGAAGATGAGGGAGATTTTTTGGCCGAGCGGATGATCGGCGAGGAGGGTGGGGTCAAAGCCGTCGGAGCGGTCGGCGAGGCCGAGCCATTTCCACCAGGAGGGAGGGATGGAGTCGGTTAGATGCCACTGCTGGAAGAGGAAGCCGGGGAGGATCCACAGGGCGATGCCGATGGTGGCGGCGAGGGTGGCGAGGGCGAGGTGGGAGGGTTGGCAGGCGGCGAGCTGGTAGTGTTGACGCCACGAGAAGAGGAGGCCGGCGCAGAAGAGGGTTTGGATGGGATACCACCAGTGTTCGGGCTGCTGGATGTACCAGGGGAGGGCGGAGTTTTCGACCTGGAACCAGCCGGGCACCATCGAGAGCAGCATGAACGCCACCAAGGGGCCGACGTGGGCGGCGGTGGGGTTGTTGCGGAGCGCGAGGAGCGCGGCTTTCATGGGGGAGCGATGGCAGTGCGCGGAGTTGGGTCAGGCGTTAGCGAGAGCCGGGGTCTTTGCGGTGGTCTTGCGGGCGCGGACTTCGGCGACGAATTCCTCCATGAGGTCCATGGCTTTGGCGATGAGGTCGGGGGCGGTGGCGTAGCAGCAGCGGACGAAGCCTTCGCCTGCGGTGCCGAAGGCGGTGCCTGGGACGACAGCGACGGATTTGCTTTCGAGGAGGCCGAGGGCGAATTCTTTGCTGGTGAGGCCGGTGCTGCGGATGTCGGGGAAGACGTAGAAGGCGCCGCCGGGATTGAAGCAATGGAGGCCCATGGCGTTGAGGCGGGCGACGATGAGGTTGCGCCGTTCTTCGTAGGAGACGCGCATGTCTTCGTAGGCGGAGGCACCGAGCTTGAGGGCTTCGAGACCGGCGACCTGGCTCATGATGGGAGCGCAGAGCATGCAGTATTGGTGGACCTTCATCATGGCCTCACGGAGCGGGGCGGGGGCGCAGGCGTAACCGAGGCGCCAACCGGTCATGGCGAAGGCTTTGGAGAAGCCGTGGAGGAGGACGGTGCGCTCGCGCATGCCGGGGAACTCGACGATGCTTTTGTGGGTGCGTCCGTCGTAGAGGAGTTCGCAGTAGATTTCGTCGGTGAAGACGAGGAGGTCGTGTTTGACTGCGAGGGCAGCGACTTTTTCGAGTTCCTCAGGAGGCATGATGCCGCCGGTCGGGTTGGTGGGGAAGTTGAGAACGAGGACGCGGGATTTGGGAGTGATGACTTTTTCGATGTCCTCGGCCAGGATGGCGAATTCGTTTTCTTCGCGAGTGTTGACGATGACCGGGACGCCGTAAGCCATCTTGATGCTTGGGCTGTAGGAGACGTAGCAGGGCTCGTGGTAGATGACTTCGTCGCCGGGATTGAGGACGGCACGGAAGGCGATGTCGAGGGCTTCGGAGACACCGACGGTGACGAGGATCTCGGTTTTGGGGTCGTAGCGGACGTGGAAGAGCTGGTCGACGTAATCGGAGATGGCGATGCGGAGGCTTTCGAGACCGAGATTGGAGGTGTAGCTGGTTTGGCCGCGTTCGAGCGATTTGATGGCGGCGTCACGGATGGGCCAGGGGGTGGGTTTGTCGGGCTCGCCAACGCCAAGGGAGATGACGTCGGTGCGGCCGATGACGAGTTCGAAGAAGTCGCGAATGCCGGAGCGCGGGAGGTCGCGGACCTGGCGGGAGAGTTTGCTGTCGTAGTCCATGGAGGTTGGCTGCGGAGGTCGGGAAATCAGGGGGAGACGAGGAGGCGATCTTCTTCGATGGTGGCACCGACATTGAAGCCACCTTCTTTGTAAGCTTTGAGTTGGAAGCGGGTGGCGGTGGAGAGGACGCCGCCGATGGTGCTGAGTTTTTCGGAGACGAAGGTGGCGACTTCGAGGAGGTCTTCGGCTTCGACGATGACGGCGAGGTCGTAACCGCCGCTCATGAGAAAGCAGTCGCGGACCTGGTCGAAGCGGGAGATGCGGCGGGCCATGCGGTCGAAGCCACCGCCGGCTTCAGGGGAGATGCGGACTTCGATGAGGGCGCGGACGCCGCGCTGGCCGGCTTTTTGGCGGTCGATGACGGCTTGGTAGCCGAGGATGGTGCCATCGGCTTCGGCGTCGGCGGTGCGTTGCTCGATTTCGGACTCTGAAGTGCCGAGGCGGAGGGCGAGTTCGGCAGGGGTGAGTTTGGAGTTATTGTGGAGGAGGTGGATGAGGGGGTCCATGGGGGGAGCAGGATAGGCGAGAAATGGAGGATACGCTAGTGCGCATCACAGGACGGGGCCTTTGACGGACCAGCGGTTGAGGATGAAACCGGTGGCGGCGGCCTCTTTCCATTTGGCGAAGTGAGGGGTGGTGTAGTGGACGTGCATGGCGGCCTCGTCGACGTAGGACTCGCTGAGGGCGAAGAGGTTGGGTTTTTCGAATTGGCGGTTGACCTCGAAGCGCAGGCAGCCGGGTTCCTTCACGGACTCGACGGCGTTGAGCGTGATGACGCTGAGAAATTCATCGACGCGGGTGGGTTCGATCTCCAGAATGACAATGACGTTGACCATGGTAATGGGAAAAGACACGAATTATTACGAAATGGCAACGTTGGGACTGCGTACAAGTGTATTAATTCCGTTTGAAGTTAAACCCAGGTCTGATTGAACTATGAAGTTGATGCTTTCTACTCGACACCTCGTTGCCATGATGTTGGTGGTTTCGTGGACTGGAATGGCGCAGGAGGTGAAGCCTGCCCCTGCGAAGCCTGAGGTCAAAAAGGAAGCTGTGGCGGCGGAGAAGCCTGCCGTGAAGCCTGTTCCGGCGGTGAAGCCGGAGGCGAAGAAGGATACGGCACCTCCTGGGAAGGTGGAGGGGAAGGAGATGGCGGAAAAGAAGAAGGAGGCTGCGAAACCCGCGCCGCCGGCGAAGCCGATTTTTGCGGATGCGAACCTGGAAAAAGCGGTAAGGAAACAGGTCTTTGCCAAGCGCGAGAATAACGAACCGATCACGGCTGAAGATGTAGCTAATTTGTCGACGGTGGATGGCAAGGGGATGGGGATCAAAGATCTGGCCGGTTTGGAGAAGTGTGCGGCTTTGGCGTCGCTGACATTGCCGGGCAATCAGATTGCCAACCTGGGGCCATTGAAGGGGTTGGGGCGTTTGCAGTTTCTGGATTTGTCTCAGAATCAGGTGGTTGATATTGCGCCCCTGTCGGAGTGCAAGGCCCTACAATACGTGGAGCTGACGGGAAACAAGGTGGTGGATGTGAAGCCACTTGCGGGCATTCAGGCGCTAACGTCTTTGTATTTGGCGAACAATCAAATCGTTGACCCGTCGCCCTTGTTCAAGTTGCCGAAGGTTTGGACTCTTTATTTGGAGGGTAATCAGGTGGCGAAGATTGACGGGATTGGCGGGATGCGATGGCTTTCGATGCTTTCGTTGAAGGGCAATAAGGTGGTGGACATTGCGCCATTGGAGGGGTTGACGGAGTTGAAGTTTTTGTTTTTGGACGACAATCAAATTGCTGATTTTTCGCCCTTGCATCGCATGTGGAAAAAAGACCAAGCGGGAGAGCGCAAGTGGTCGCCGTATTGTCAGATATTCACGACGGGGAATCCTATCAATGAGGCTTCCAAGGCGCTGCTTGAAGAGTTGAGAGCGGCGGGTGCCCGACTGAAGTAGTGCCATTAATTTGCTAAATCCCAGACTCCAAACCCAAGACATTTATGATCAAATCCTCCCTTACTGTTGGCAGCCTAGCGGCTGTGATGATGACTGCCACCTTGACGATGGCTGGCGATTGGCCGCAGTGGAGGGGAGTGAATCGCGATGACATTTCGAGCGAGACGGGACTGCTCAAGAAGTGGCCAAGCAAGGGGCCTGAGAAGGTTTGGATGTTTGACGATGCGGGGTTGGGTTATTCGGGTTTTTCGGTTGTGGGTGGGACGCTCTATACCATGGGATCGCGAGACGCGGTGGAGTATGTGATTGCGGTGGATACGGCAACGGGGAAAGAGAAGTGGTCTGCGGAGGTCGGCGCGGTTTATACGAACGGCTGGGGAGACGGTCCGCGCTGCACGCCAACGGTGGATGGTGCGCATGTGTATGCCATTGGCGGACGCGGGAATTTGATCTGCCTGACGGCGGCAGACGGTAAGAAGGTTTGGGAGGTGGGTTTGGTGGATGATCTGGGAGGCAAGTTGCAGTCGTGGGGGTATACGGAGAGTCCGATCATTGAGGGCGATTTGGTGGTGTGCACCCCCGGGGGAGAGAAAGGGACGGTGGCGGCCTTTGACAAGAAGAGCGGGAAGCAGGTCTGGCAGACGAGTGACTGGACGGACAATGCGCAGTATTCGTCGATTATCGGAGTGGATCACAATGGGGGAAGGCAATTGATTCAGTTGACGATGCAGACGCTGGCGGGAGTGGATCCGAAGGACGGAAAAGTGATTTGGAAGACGGAGTTTCCTGGCAAAACGGCAGTGATTCCGACACCGATCTTCAAGGATGGACAGGTATTTGTTGCCGCCGGCTATGGCGTGGGTTGCAAGTCCGTGAAGGTGGGCGCAGGCAATAAGGTCGAGGAACTGTATTCGAATACCGACATGGTGAACCACCACGGCGGTGTGGTGTTGGTCGGGGACCACTTGTATGGCTACTCAGACAAGGGCGGCTGGACGTGCATGGAGATGAAGACGGGCACGGTGGTTTGGGCGGAGAAAAAAGAGCTCAAAAAAGGAGCGATTCACTGTGCGGATGGGATGCTGTATTTGCAGGAAGAGGACACGGGCACGGTGGTATTGATCGAAGCCTCGCCGAAGGGGTGGAATGAGAAGGGGCGGTTTGTGATTGAACCGCAGACGACGCAGCGGAATCCGAAGGGCAAAGTGTGGACCCATCCGGTGGTGGCGAATGGTCGGTTGTATTTGAGGGACCAGGAGTTGCTGTTTAGCTACGATGTGAGTGGGAAGTAGCCTGGCTTCAGCAGTGGGTGAGGCGGCGTTGAAGGGTGTTCCAGGGACGTCCCAAACGCGCCAGACCTAGTTTAGGGTTTCTACTCTGCTGTGACAGAAATTCAGCCCAAACCATTTTTGGGCGAGTTCGAATCGACGATGGTGCACGGAGAGGGATTCGAACCCCCGACCAACTCGGTGTAAACGAGCCGCTCTACCACTGAGCTATCCATGCTTTTTCGTGGAGGCGTAGAAAATGAGGGTGAAAGGGTGTTGGAGCAAGTGAAAGATGGGGTGAGTGAGGTTGAAAATGGGGGTTGCTCGGGTGTCAGGAAATGGTGAAGCTGTAAAGGTTTTCTCAGATGAGAGAAGATTATCAATTTTATGTTGCGCGATGATAATTATGGGCGAGTGTAGCAGCAGGTGAGGGGAGTGGCTGAGCTGCTTCAGGAACCGAGACTTTCGAAAATCATTGTTAGGGCTGTGAGGACCCCGTGCTGTATGTGAGGCACGGGGTTCTCCGTTTTTTGGGGGGGATGGGTTCATGGAAATCACGGATGGTACGGAATGGGGAAGTGGGGCGTGGGGAGGGGCTCACACGAAGGCACTAAGGTACCAAGGAGTTGGATGGGGAGTTGGGTGGTGGTTGAGACGGGCAAGCTGGGAAGCTTGCCCCACCTTGGGTGGGGAGTTGTGAGGAAGATGTCAGGCTGTAAGGGTTTTCTCAGGTGAGAGAAAATTCTCAAATTTATGTTGCGTGCTCTCAATTATGGACGAATGTAACAGCAGGTGAGAGAAGCGGCTGGACTGCTTCAGGAACCGAGACTTTCGAAAAATCATTGTTAGGGCTGTGAGGACCCCGTGCTGTATGTGAGGCACGGGGTTCTCCGTTCTTGGGCTCAGAGATCGAGGTATTTCCATTCGCCTTCGGGGAGGTCGTCGAGGGTGTAGGGGCCGAAGCGGGTGCGGTGGAGGGTTTCGACGTGGTAGCCTTGGCTGGCGAACATGCGGCGGACCTGGTGGTAGCGGCCTTCGGTGAGGGTGAGGGCGGCGGAGCGGGAGCCGGTGATTTCGAGGTGGGCGGGGAGGCAGGGTTTGGTTTCGCTGCGGAGGATGAGGTCGCCGCGGGCGAAGGTTTCGATGACAGTGGGCTCGAGGTCTTTGTCGACGGTGACCTCATAGGTTTTTTCGAGGTCGGATTTGGGGGAGGTGTAGCGGTGGACGAGGGAGCCCTGGTCGGTGATGAGAATGAGGCCGGTGGTGTCTTTGTCGAGGCGGCCGATGGAGGTGACGGTGGGTTTGCGGTCGAGCCAGGTCTCGGGGAGGAGTTCGTATATGTTGGCGCCTTCGGCTTCGCTGTGGGTGCAGCTGTAGTCGAGGGGTTTGTGGAGCATGGCGAGCAGGCCGTTGGGGTGGTCGAGGGGTTTGCCGTCGACAGTGACTGTGGTAGGGTCGGCTTTTTGATCGGGGCGAGTGGCGGGGACGCCGTTGATGTGGATGCGGCCTTCGCTGACCCAGGCGGCGGCTTCGCGGCGGGTGCCGTAGCCGAGGGAGGAGAGGATTTGATCGATGCGGCGCATGGGGGAGGAAAAGGGGATTGAGTTGGGTGAGGGGATGCGGGAAGAGTGGAACATGAAGTCGGGCAAGAGAAGCGGTAAAAAGCGGCCAGAGGTGGATCGTGAGGTTTTTGAGGAGGTGGAAGGGATTTATGCGGAGTTGGAGGGGCGATTGGCTGGGTTGGAGAGGGATTGCCGGGTGGTGACGCGATGTTGCCGGTTTCAACTGACGGGGGAGGTGCCGGTGTTGACCTTGGGGGAGGCGCTGGTGGCGGCGCGCGGGGTGCGGGCGAGTGGGCGGCGGGAGTTGAAGCCGCATCCGGAGGGGGCTTGTCCGTTATTGGGGAAGGAGGGCCGATGTACGATTTACCGTGACAGGCCGTTCGGGTGTCGGACGCATTTTTGTCGTGCGGCAGGCGGGGTGGTGCCGCGGAAGCTGGTGGGGGACTTGATTCAGCGGCTGGAGGCGCTGGATGAGAAACTGGGCGGCGATGGCTCCCGGGGTTTACCGGAGGCCATCGCCGCAGTTTTGTGAAGGGGATGGATGGGCTTTATCCGACGATTACTTGTCGTCTGAATTGATGGTTTTGAAGGCTATGCCAGCGAGAAGGCCGGCGGCGGAGCAGACGACGAGGTAGAGCCACAGGTTGGAGGCTTTGATGAGGCCCATCATGACGGCGCCGACGGCGACGGCGGGGTTAAAGGCACCGCCGGAGATATCGCCGACAGCGATGGCACCAGCGGTGACGGTGAGGCCGATGGCGGCGCCGTAGAAGCTGTTGTTAGCGGTGCCTTTGGCGGTGGCGACGTTGAGGACGACCCAAGCGAGCGCGAAGGTGAAGGAGAGTTCGGCGACGAGGGCTTTGGCGATGACGATGTCACCGGCGGTGCCTTTGCCACGGAGGAAAGTGACGAGGAGGGCGGCGAGGACAGCGCCGATCATTTGGAAGGCGATGTAGGGGACGACGTCTTTGGTGTCGCACTTGCCACGGATCCAGACGGCGAGGGTGACGGCGGGGTTGAAGTGGGCGCCTGAGATGTGGCCGCCTGCGAAGATCATGACGGCGAGGGTGAGGCCGATGGCGATGGGGGCAAGGGCGTGGGCTCCGATGACAGAGTTGCCGACGGCGAAAACGAGGAAAAAGGTCCCCAACAGCTCGGTGATGTATTTCTTCATAGCGAGGGGATTGGACCGAGGAAGGCGGGGTTTGGCAAGCAAATAGTTTGTTGGGTTAGGGCGGGAGCTGTTTTGAGGCGTATGGTTTGGATGAGTGTTGCGCGGAAAGAGGTCGAAATCGCTGGGGGTGGGTTGGCGGGGTTGAGTTTGGGGGTGGCGTTGAGGGGGAGGGGGGTGCCGGTGCGGGTGCGGGAGGCGGGGGTGTATCCGCGGCATCGGGTTTGCGGGGAGTTTATTTCGGGGGTGACGGATGATGAGTTGGGTGGGTTAGGGATTGCGGATTTGTTGGAGGATGCGGAGCGGCATACGAGCACGGTTTGGTTTGATGAGGGAGGGGAGGTGATGCGGGGGGAGTTGCCGAGTGCGGCGCGGGGGGTGAGTCGGTTTTGCTTGGATTTGCGGTTGGTGCAGCGGTTGCGGGAGCTGGGGGGGATGGTGGAGACGGGGGCGCGGGTGGAAGGGGTGGCTGGGGGACGGGAGGGGTTGGTTTTGGCGGTGGGGAGGCCGAGGCGGGAGTCGAAGTGGCTGGGGTTGAAGGCGCACTATTCTGATTTGCGGCTGGAGGCGGGGTTGGAGGTGCATGTGACGGGGAAGGGGTATGTGGGGCTGACGGGGGTGGAGGATGGGAGGGTGAATGTGTGCGGGCTGTTTGATCGGGGTGAGGCTTTGGGGGCGGGTGGGCGTGGGGGGGCCGTAGTGCGGGCGGTGAGGGAGGCGGGTTTGGGGGAGTTGGCGGGGCGGTTGGAGGAGGCGGAGGTGGATGAGCGGTCGGTGACCGGGGTGAAGCAGTTTTTGCTGGGGTGGCAGCCGCGAGCGGGGGTGGATGAGTTGAGGTTGGGGGATCAGGCGGCGATGATTCCGCCGTTTACGGGGAACGGGATGAGCATGGCGTTTCAGGGGGCGCTGGATGCGGTGGAGCCTCTGGTGGGTTGGAGTGAGGGGCGGATGGGGTGGCGGGAGGCGGTGAGTATGGTGCGGAAGGCGCATCGGAGGCGGTTTGGGGCGCGGTTACGCTGGTCGTGGCTTTTGCATGGGCTGCTGTTGAACGGGGGGACGCGACAGGTGTGCCTGGGGCTGGTGCGACAGGGGTGGGTGCCGTTTGAGGCGATTTATCGGCGGGTGCGGTGAGCTTGTGAAATTTTTCACAAATCCCTCTTGCCGCTCTGTGGCGTAACCGGATAATGCATGATGGCCTCCGCAATCACTTATCTTCCTGGCAAAGAACCGCATGTCCGGGAGCATCGTTTGATCTTCAAGAACATTGATCGTGTGGGGTATGACCCTTCGATCGAGTGCTACGAGCAAAACGGGGGCTATGCGCAGCTGAAGAAGGCGTTCACGATGGCGCCTGCGGACATCACGAATGAGGTGAAGAAGTCGGGGTTGCGGGGTCGGGGAGGTGCGGGCTTTCCGACAGGGGTGAAGTGGGGTTTCATTCCGCCGACGAATACGAAGCCGGTGTACATCATTTGCAACGCGGATGAGTCAGAGCCGGGGACGTTTAAAGATCGGTATATTCTGCATCAGGACCCGCATCAGTTGCTGGAGGGCATGATCATCGCATGCTTCGCGGTGGGTGCGAAGCTGGGTTACATTTACATTCGCGAGGAGTTTCCGATGGCGGCGGTGATTGTGGAGAAGGCGATCGCTGAGGCGCATGCGAAGGGGTATTTGGGGAAGAACATTCAGGGGTCGGGTTTTGATTGCGAGCTGTATGTGCACCGCGGCGCGGGGGCTTACATTTGCGGGGAAGAGACGGGGTTAATTGAGAGCCTGGAGGGCAAGCGCCCGTATCCGCGGATCAAGCCTCCGTATTTCCCGGCGGCGTTGGGTTTGTACATGTGCCCGACGATTGTGAACAATGTGGAGTCGCTGTGCCATGTGAAGCACATTTTGGAGATGGGTGGTGAGACGTATGCGAAGCTGGGGACGCCGAACAACACGGGGACTCGGATTCTGTGTGTGTCTGGCGATGTGGTGAACCCGGGTTATTTTGAGGTGGAAGTGGGCAAGGTGACAATGGGGGAAGTGATCGACGTGCTCTGCGGTGGGTTGAAGCCGGGGCGGAAGCTGAAGGCGATCATTCCTGGGGGCTCGTCGGCCAAGGTTTTGCGGGCGGATGAGACGTTCAAGCTGAAGGATGGTCGGGAGCTGACGATCATGGACATCCCGATGGATTTTGACACGATGGCGGCGTGTGGATCGATGGCGGGATCCGGCGGAGTGATCATCATGGATGACAGCCGGTCGATGAGCTGGGTGATCAACAATTTGAACAACTTTTATGCGCACGAGTCGTGCGGGCAGTGCACGCCGTGTCGTGAGGGAAGTTTGTGGATGAAGAAGATCAGCGACCGGATCGTGGCCGGGACGGCGAGTCCGGATGATGTGGACACGCTGGAGAGCGTGGCGAACCAGATTGAGGGCAAGACGATCTGCGCGTTTGGTGAGGCGTGTTCCTGGCCGACTCAGAGCTTCATCAAGAAGTTTGGGGAGGAGTTGAAGGGGGATTGCAAGCCGGAGTTGGCGGGCAAGGTGGTGGCGGAGGAGGGCCTGGTGGCGGCGGCTGGATTGGTGGGGGTATAAGGTTTGGGGGCTTGGGGATGGTGGGTGAATCCTACCGTCTTCTTGTGGTGTGATCGATCCGACCAGAGAGCTAGCTTGATGAGCTTTGTGTTAGTGATAGCAGTTGCTGTTGAAAACAGGGGGAAGTATTAGCGAAGAGTGGAGGGGTATGTTCTAGATCACTCAATAACTACTTTTTTATGAAGAAATTGTCTTATTTGAATGGCACAGAATGTGAGCCAGTAACTGAGATCGATGTTGCCTCTTTTAAGGAAGCTATAGGACTTGATCGGTTATCCGAGACCTTTGTGAGTTACTGTAAATCACAAAATGGAGGGGTTCCGGCCCCCAGTTGTGAGTACTTTGTCCCTGACTCTTCTAAGATTGAATATTGGAATTTTTGTCAGCAGAGGTTTATCAACCCCGCAGGGGAAATTGATATAAGTAAATTGTTAGGCATTACTTCACAAGATAGGTTTTCAATTCTGCATTGGACGAGTAACGCAAGGCGGATTTGGGGATTGGCTGGTGACTATTTTTGTGTCGCGTATGATGGGATCGGAAGCAAGATTGTGAGCCGATTGGTAG
This sequence comes from Verrucomicrobiaceae bacterium, assembly GCA_027487315.1. Taxonomy (GTDB): domain Bacteria; phylum Verrucomicrobiota; class Verrucomicrobiia; order Verrucomicrobiales; family Verrucomicrobiaceae; genus JAGRPD01. The sequence continues at coordinate 30,984 of JAIYDW010000052.1, forward strand.
ATGGGGCCGATCAGGTATACTTTTGGGAACCCCATGTGGAACCGCATTTTTTTCTGATCGCCGACAGCCTAGCTGATTTTTATGATGGTCTGGGGATGGCTCCTGATGTTCCTGACACTGAGTTGGATTAGCCTTATTGATCCGAGTATGGGAGGGAGGGCTACCATTCTTGGGGAGAAACGGGTATAGAGCAGGAGTGGGAAAGAAGCGGACGCCGCAAAAGGGGGATTGGCGGAGAGGTTGTGGTGGGTTGTCGGTGTTGGAGCGAAGGTTCGAGAACGCTAGGCTGATGGGTGTCAGGCTGTTGCGGGATAGGGGTCAATCCTGGCTTATGCCCGATTCTGCATCTTGTTTGGACATGGTTCTGTTAGATGATTCATTCGGAAACGGGTGTCTCAACTCGAGAAGATCTTGAAGATCTTTCAGGGAATCGACCCGATCTCCATCATTGGATGAGATATCAAAGCAGTAGTGCCGGTGTAAGGAGTCGAGAAGGTCGAAGACATGGCCGGGTGCAATGGCGTAGTGTTTTCGAAACGACAACTCTGGAGGCGAGCCAGCAAAATCAACTCCGAAGGCGGTTTTGAGTTCGCTGCAAATCAAGTTGGAGCGCCATTCCGGAATACTTGCTTCTTCAGGCGGTGTTGTAGCTTTGATGGGGACAAAGTTTGGATTATCCGAACTTAGGGTCCGCATAATTGGAAAGGCCCAAAACGAAATGAAGGCAAGAGGAGCAATTCCTAGTATAGCGAACCGCTGGCTTATCGTGGATGGAGATATCCATAAGTACATGCCTGTGAACAGATAGTATCCAGCAAACAAGTCGAACGGGCTCAAGTGCTTTACCTCTTGTGAAAGATGGTGCGAGAAAATGAGTAGCCCGATTGTAACCAAGAATAGTGCGATGCGCGTTGTTCTCTTCATCTTACAATTTCGAGCCCGTGGTGGTGCCCGATGAATAGATTATCGGAAGTTATGTTGTTTTGTCAGCAACTTTGTCTCCAACAGTTTTTATGCTTTCCGACGGATTGTTTGATACATGATATGGCTTTGGACTCTTGTTTGGGATTTGAGGGTCGTAAGACGAGGGGAGGGGTTTTGTTAGTGGGCGCGGTGGGTTTTGAAGAGGGCTAGGGTGCGGTCGCGTTCGGTGGAGTGGTCGATGATTGGGAGGGGGTAGCCGGGGGCGAGGGGGCGGTTGTCTTTGGGGGGGGCTTGGAGGCGTTCGCTGGAGATGCTGCGGAGTTCGGGGACCCATTGGCGGATGTAGGCGCCGTCGGGGTCGTAGGTTTTGGTTTGGGTCCAGGGGTTTTGGATGCGGAAGTAGGGGGCGGCGTCGGCGCCGGTGCCGGCGCTCCATTGCCAGCCGCCGTTGTTGGAGGCGTTCTCGCCATCGACGAGGTGTTGCATGAAGAAGCTTTCGCCGAGGCGCCAGTGGCAGTGCAGGTCCTTGGTGAGGAACATGGAGACGATCATGCGGACGCGGTTGTGCATGAAGCCGGTGTGGAGGAGTTCGCGGATGCCGGCGTCGATGATGGGGAAGCCGGTGCGGCCTTGGGACCAAGCGAGGAAGTGGTCGTCGGTGCCGGGCCAGGGGATGCCGCGCCAGTCGGGGTTGAATTCTTCGTCGAATACTTCGGGATGGTTGACGAGGATGGCGAGGTAGAATTCACGCCAGGCGAGTTCTTTGATGTAGGTTTCGATGGAGTCGCGGGCGGCGGGCGGGGCGTTTTCGGCGGCTTGGCGGCAGCGTTGGTAGAGTTCGCGGATGCTGAGCAGGCCGAAGCGGAGGTCTTGGCCGAGGCGGGAGGTGGTCTGGCCGGCGGGGAGGTTGCGTTTGTCTTTGTAGGTGTGGAGGATGCCGGAATCGACAAGGTGCTTCATGCGCTGGCGGGCGGCGCGCTCGCCGGGTTCGAGCACACCGGAGACATCGCCAGTGAGGCCCCAGTAGTCGAGGGTGGGGACGGGCAGGGATGGGAGGGTGGAGGCTGGGCCGAGGGTGGTGACGCGGGGGAGGGATGGGGGTTTTGGGAGGCTGAGCCAGTTGCGGCTGTAGGGGGTGTAGACGCGGTATTCGGTGCCGGAGCCGGTGAGGACTTCGGGGGCTTCATGGAGGACGCGGTCTTTGTAGTGGTGGCACTCGATGCCGAGTTCGTGGCAGAGGGCGCGGATTTGATCTTCCATGGCGCGGCCGTAGGGATCGTAGTCGCGGTTGAAGTAGAGGGCTTCAGCTTGCGTTTCCTGGATGAGTTGGCGGAGTTCCTGGGCGGCGTCGCCGGCGCGGAGGATGAGGCGGGAGCCGAGGGTGTCGAGGTTTTTTGAGAGGGAGTCGAGGCAGCCGGCGAGGAAGTGCTGGCGCTTGGCTCCGGTCCACTGGTGGTGGTTCTTCCATGTGCTGAGGATGTAAACGGGGATGACCTGGGCGGAGTTTTTGGCGGCGTGATGGAGAGCGGTGTTATCGGTGAGGCGGAGGTCTTTGCGGAACCAGTGGAGGGCGATGCGATGGGGCATGGGGAGGGAATACGTTTGGGGCGTGGGGGAAGTGATCAGTAATCAGTGGATCCGTATTCAGTTAGAGAATGAAAAAGGCGGCACCTTTTTGGGGTGCCGCCTGAGGAGGGGGAGTCGATTCTCTGGAAGAATTAGACGAGGCCTTCGGTGATGCCAGGGATGGCGACGGGGTAGCCGCCGTTGGCGTCGGGTTGCACGGGGGCTTCGCTTTCCCAGGTGAGGATGGAGGGCATCAGCTGGACTTTGGAGGCCAGGGCATCTTCCCACTTGAGTTCCTTGCCGGAGTAGGTGGCTAGGCGACCGAGGATGGCGGTCATGGTGCTTTCAGCGCCGTAGTAGGCGTTGTTGAGCGGGGTGTTGTTGCGGATGGCAGCCTGGAGGGTGTCGTGCTCGATTTGATACGGATCTGGGTCCTGGCGGTTGCCGTTAGCGGCTTTGGCGGGGCGATATTTCCAGATGGTTTTGCCGGAGTGATCGACGGCATAGCAGTTGGGTTTGTTATCGAGGTAGAGTTTGCCTTTGGTGCCGGTGAACTCTTCGCGCACGGCGTTGTAGACGCCTTTTTGGTGGCGGCACTGGGAGTTGATGCGGACGCCGTTGGCGTAGGTGTACTCGACGTAGTGGTGGTCGTAGATTTGGCCGAATTTGGCTTCGGTGCGTTGCTGGCGACCGCCCATGCCTTGAGCGCTGATGGGGTGGGAGCCGATGAACCAGTTGGCGACGTCGATGTTGTGGATGTGCTGCTCGTTGATGTGGTCACCGCAGAGATAGGTGAAGAAGTACCAGTTGTTGACCTGGTATTGGAGTTCGGACATGCCTTCGGTTTTGTCGCGGAACCAGATGCCGCCGCCGTTCCAGTAAACCTGGCCGCCGACGATGTCGCCGATGATACCGTTTTCCTTCACTTCCTTGAGAGCGTCGAGGTAGCAGTTCTGGTAGCGACGCTGGAGGCCGACGACGACCTTGAGGTTTTTCTCATCGGCGACTTTGGCCATTTCCATGACTTTGCGGATCCCTGGAACGTCGGAGGCGACGGGTTTCTCCATGAACACGTGTTTGCCGGCGTTGACGGCGGCTTCGAAGTGGTAGGGGCGGAATCCTGGAGGGGTGGTAAGGACGACGAGGTCGCAGTTTTCGATGACTTTTTGGTAGCCGTCGAGGCCGGCGAAGATGCGCTCCTGGGGGACGTCAACGCGCTCGGCGTGTTTTTGGCGGAGGTTGGACAGGGCGCCTTCGGCTTTTTCTTTGAAGGCGTCTGCGACGGCGTGAAGGGTGATGCCTTGCTGGCCGGTAGAGAGGGCTTGGTTAGCGGCGCCGGATCCGCGACCGCCGCAGCCGATGAGGCCGATTTTGATTTGATCGCTGCCGGCGGCGTAGGCGCTGCGCTCGATGCTGAGGGCGGCGGTGGCTGCTGTGGCGGCGGCGGTTTTGCCGAGGAAGTCGCGGCGGGTGGTGGGGGTGGGTTGGGTGCTCATGGTTTTAACGGGTTGGATGTGATTGGCGTGAAGGGGAGTTTAGGCCAAGGCCTTTTTGATGAGGGCGATGCCTTCGGTGTAGACTTGTTCGGTGGAGGGGAAGAAGTCGCGCCAGACGCGGGTGGCGGCCGCGAGGTCGGGGAGGGCTCCGCCGAAGGCTTCGATGGTCATCCAGCCGTTGTAACCGATTTTTTTGAGGTGCTGGATTTGCTCGGTGATGTTGATGTGGCCACGGCCAGGGGTGCCACGGTCGTTTTCGGAGATGTGGACGTGGTTGAGTTTGCCGGAAGCGAAGACGGTGTCGATGGCAGTGAAGGGGTTCTTCTCTTCGATGTTGGCGTGGAAGGTGTCGTACATGGTGCCGAAGTTGGGGTGGTCGACACGCTTCACGTAGGCGGCGGCTTGCTCCATGGTGTTGAGGAGGTGGGCTTCGAAGCGATTGAGGGCTTCGATGGCGCATTTGACACCAGCGGCTTCGGCGACGGGGGCGATGGCGCGATGGACGCCAGCGGCGCCTTCGAGTTCGGCTTCGGAAGGGTAGGCGCCGGAGAATTGGCCGAGGACTTGATAGTAGGGGCCGCAGAGGGTTTGCACGCCGGCGTTGTGGGCGCAGTCGAGGACACGCTTGAGGTGGTCGATGGCGCCCTGGCGATTGGCGGCGTCGGCGCTGATGGCGTTGTGGGCTTCGTCGGGGAGGACGGTGACGGCGGTGGCTTCGAGGCCGTTGTCTTTGAGGACTTGGCCGATGTGTTTGAAGTGGTCGGGGCTGCTGACGTCGAAGATGGGGATTTCGACACCGTCGTAGCCAGCGGCTTTGAGTTTTTCGATGACGGCAAAGTTTTCTTCGGTCACGTGACCGGTCCAGAGGAGGAGGTTAAATCCGATTTTCATTAGATAGGGTCAGAACACTATGGAAAGAGGTGGGTGAGCGCAAGCTTTGTGCTGGGATAAACTGAGGGAGAGGGGAACGCGAGGTGTATGGGGGTCCTTTCTCTTTTCGAATCGGGGGAAGGCGGGAAATTCGAAGAAAAATGCTTTGCAATTAATTAACTCAATCTAACTATTACAAGACTCCAACCCCCTGATCTGGTTCTTCCGATGAAAGCGTTTCGACTTCTCCCTGTTTTGATGGTGCCCTTGCTGACGGTTTCGTGCAAGAACACGAAAAATACCGGCTATGAGGACCCGTATGCGGCGAACTTTGCGACGGACGGGGGATACAATCCTTATCCATCGGGTGGCGGGGGCGGGTATGAGGCACCGGCATCGACACCAGCACCAACTTACGAGGCGCCGTCGACCCCAAACTATGAGGCACCTCCGACGACGGACAACTATGCGTTTGAGGCCGCATCCAAGCCGACGCCGGCACCTTCGAAGCCCAAGACTTCATCGAGTTCAAGTTCAACGGTGAAGAAAAAGCCGACGAGCACGACGGCGAAGAAGTCGAGTTCGAGCAAGACGCATACGGTAGCGAAAGGGGATACGCTTTATGGATTGGCGCTGAAGAACAAGACGACGGTAGCGAAGATCAAGGCGGCCAATGGGATGAGCAGTGATCTGATCCGACTGGGTCAGAAGATCAAGATTCCCTGAGAAGGCGGCCTGGTTTTATTTTTTCTTCACTTGAGTGGGGATGGTGCGCCATTTGCCTTGGGTGAATTCGCGGGCTGTGAAGAGCCAGACGACGACTTTGCGACTGTTCCAGAAGTCCGGTTCTTTGACGGTGCGGCGGGCGATGTCAGCGCGGGGTTGGTCGGCACCGGAGGCTTGGCTGGAGATATCTTCGATGGGGAGGGAGAGGGCGGCAGCGAGGTGATCGATGAAGCCGGCATCGGTGGCAAGCATGGGGCCGCCGGTGCGGAAGACCTGACAATGGCTGTCGCCGATGACGAGGACGGGTGAGGGGCCTGAGGTGGCGGGGCTGATTTTGCGAATGGGAAGGGACTCCGGAGGGGTGCTGGCTTTTTCGGCGTCGGTGAGGAGATCGCCATGGAACTGGAGAGTCTCAGGGGTGCTGGTTGTGAAGGAGGTCTTTTGTGCAGTGGAGATGGAAGGAAGCGACGCAAGGTGAGTGGCGACAGCCTTGGCGGCGAGTTCGGCGCCGAGGGGGGACCAATGGGAGTCGGTGGCACAGAAGAGGGATTCTTCCGGGTGGTCGATGCGATGCTGGCGGAAGAGGGTTTCGAGGTCGGTGACTTGGATGCCGGTGCTCGCGATTTTGTCGAGGAAGGCTTTTTGGGAGGTGGCGTCGGTGGGGGTGAGGTCGGAGGCGAGTTTTTCGGGGTAGATGGAGGCTTTGGTGGGGACGGGGACGAGGAGGAGATCGACGCCTAGGACTTTGAGGGCAGAGGCGTATTCCTGGATGATGGGGAGAGGGTCGGTGCCTTCGACATTGAGCTGGGTGAGGTCGGCGGCTTGGGCGAGGTCGCCCTTAGAGAGGTGGGCGAGTTCTTTGATGACAAAACGCCAGGGAGCGACAGCGCCGGGGACAGCGGATTGGCCTTTGGGGGCGGCGGAAAGAGAAGTGGTGACTGCAGCGGTGAAGTCGGCCGCGTGGGAGAAAACGGCAAGCGAGAGGCAAATGAAGAGGATGCGTGGAGTCTGCATGGTTTGGGAAAGGGATACGGTCACTGATGACTGGTCTGGCAGATTTTGGTGTGAGTGTGGGAAGGATGCAAGGGAGGCTTGCCCTTTGGTTGGCGAAAACTTAGAATTTGGGCCATGAAAAATCTTTGGATTTTGGGAGGCTTGGAGCGGACTTTGTGTTGGTTCGTCTTAGGGGCTGTTGGCTCATGTTTCCTTAGTGCACAAGAGACTGGGGGAATGCGGAAATGGACGAGTGCGGATGGGAAGGTGATTGAGGCCGCGTTTGTGGGGCTGGAAGGTGAGAGTGTGAAGATCAAGAGCAGCAATGGCGCGGCTTTCGTGGTGCCGCTGTCGAGGCTTTCGGCTGAAGATCAGGCGTGGGCGAGGGCGGCTGGTGAGAAGACGACTCTGGCAGCAGGTGTCGCAGCGACAGGGCAGCCGGTGGCAGAGAAGGTGTGGCCGCGTTCGGTGGGGTTGGATGATAAGCCGGAGGTAGTGACAGTGAGGGAGGATGCGGAGAAGAAGGAGTTTGTTTATCGGTCGCCGCACTATGAGTTCATTTGTGATTCGAAGTTGGGAGCGAATGTGGTGCGGGAGTTTGGTCGCATGTTTGAGGCGACGTATTTGCTGAACTGCAAGCTGCCGCTGGATTTGAAGCCGAAGCCGGAGCCGTTGAGAGAGTATTTTCAGGCGCGGTTGTATACGAATGCGGAGGACTATTTTGCGAATGGCGGGGTGGAGGGTTCGGCGGGAGTGTACTCGAGGGGGGACAAGGCTTTGAAGGTGCCTTTGAAGAGCTTGGGGGTGAAGATGGTGGGGAGCCGTGTGTCTCTCGATAAGACGGGTGACGATGACAATGCGACACTGATTCATGAGATCACCCATCAGATGATGAATCACTGGCTGAGGTTTTTGCCGACCTGGTATACGGAGGGGAGTGCGGAGTATGCGGAGATCCTGGAGTACAACACGAACGGGCGGTTTTCGCTGGCGGGGTTGAGGCAGCGATTGGAGGACTACACGACGCGATGCAATCTGTGGCAGACGACACCTTTCAAGATGCTGGACTTGAAGGAGTTGATGGAGATTGAGTCGGCGGAGTGGTCGGCGGCGCTGGTGCGGCCAGTGCAGGTGGCGAATGTGACCGGGGCGACGCAGGCAACGCAGAATTATGGATCGGCAGGTCTCTTGACGTATTATTTTTACCATCAGGATGGCAATGGGGATGCGGCGAACATCATTGCGTATTTGCGGGCGATTGAAGCGGCGGGCAATGAGGCTGACGAGAGTGCCTTAGCGAAGAAGCATTTGCTGCGTGACCGGACTTATGAGCAATTGGCGGTTGATGTGAAGAAGGGGCTCAAGAAGGAGGGGATTGAGGTGGAGTTTGAGGGCGAGGTGAAAAACGGGGGGACGGGTAGTGCGGGTAACTGAATGAGTCGGGTTAGAGCTTGGGTGGAGCGATGTCGTACCATTTTTCGAGATCGAAGGCGGTTGTGTCATCGAGGACACGCTGGCCTTCGAGTTCGGGGTGATGAAGTGTGAGGTCGAGGGGTTCGACGAGGAGCTCGAAGGAATCGCCCGGTTTGCGAGGGAAGCCAGAGCAGGGTTTGCGGTCCATAAGGGCCCAGTGGCAGACGAGGATTTGCTTTGGCTCGTAGGTGCCTTCGAGGACTTGTTCGACATCATAGATGCAGGCGATCATGGCGCGGGTGTAGGGGTCGATGCCTTCGGGGGTGGGAACTCCGGTGGCTTCGACGAGTTTGGCGCGGAGACGGACGCGAGGAGGAGTTTGGGAGAGAGCTTTGGTGATGCGGGGCTGCCATAGGCGATGGCTGGACTGAATGGCACTGTCAGGAAGGGCGATGGTGTGGAGAGCGATGCCTAGAAGTCCGACGGGAAGTGAATTTCCGCCGAACTGGGTGGTGGTTGCATCTGGCAGGGCGGGGATGGTGATTGTGGGGAGGGCGGTGCCGTTGACGAAGAGCGTGAGTTGGGCTCCGTCTTGGCGGAGGGCAAGGTAACAAGGGAGGTCCAGGGAGGGATGGTCAAGGCCGGTGCCGTTGATGGTGAGTCTGCCGTTATCGAGGGTGATTTGCCTTCCGGGGAGGCTCATTAGCGAGCCTGATAGAGGGGATCGGGTATGTGGTAGGCTTGGAGGAAGCAGGGTGGCTTCGAGTGTCCAGGATGGGGCATTGGCCAGGGCCTTTGTGATTTGGGCTTGAGCGAGTGCATTCGGTCTGAAGGTGCCGGAGGCGAGTTGCATGTCGAGGCGTGGGCCAAACAAAGCGGTGCCTTCGGGCTCGACGTAGCATTCGAGATTTTTGCTGTCGGGGAGGCTGATTTGGTTGGGTTTGCCGACGGCTTCCCAGAGGAAGGCTAGGTGGGTGGTATCGGTGGGCCAGGCTTGGGTGCTTTTTGACGCGGCGATGCCTTGGGGGAAGTTGGAGAGGAGCGCTGATTCGCCATTGGCGATCCAAACATCGGGGTAGGCATCGGTGTTTTGGTTTTGGGTGAGGGTGACGCTGCCGTCGAATCCGGTGACGGACGCATTGAGCTTGGCGATCACGACTTCGGCAGTGCGGCCGCCTTTGCTGATGATGCTGCCTTCGCCGCCGTGCTCGGCGATGTAAGGTCCGGTGAGGGCGACGAACTGGGCATGATTGGACCAGCGAGGGTGATAGATTTCTCCTTTCTCAAGACCTGCGATTTCACTGAATTTCAGGGTCCAAGTTCTTGCTTCGGGAGAGGAGGTGAAGAGGGTAACCATGCGATGGTTGCCGTCGAGCATCCAGGAAAGGTAGCTGTTGTCCGGGGCCATGCCTGACCAGCAACCGGTGACCGTGGGCATGAAGCTATTGGATTGAGGTGCGAAGAGGTATTGACCGCCATGAGGCCAAGGAGCCTGACC
>JAIYDW010000194.1 GCA_027487315.1 Verrucomicrobiaceae bacterium
AGGATAGCTATCCCTTCAGGCGTTAGCGCCCAAAGGTGAAACGCACCCGTAGCTCAACGGATTAGAGCATCTGACTACGGATCAGAAGGTTTCAGGTTCGAATCCTGACGGGTGCGCCACTTCAATTCGTGAAGTGTTTTTTGTTTACTCAGTAGAGCTCGACGGGTGAGCGTTTGCCGTCTTCGACGCTGAGGTTTTGGGCGGCTTCTTCGCCGAGGGTGGCGACGCGGAGATCCCAGATGTCTTTGTTGATGGCGTCGAAGCGGGCGAGGTCGAATTTGTCGGGTTTGACAAGGCGTTTTTTGGTTTTTTGGATGCGGGTGAGGGCATCGTGGAGGGTGGGGCCTTCGACGCCTTCGAGGTGTTGGCGGGCGAGTTCGACCATTTCGAGGCGGTGGCAGATCATGACGAGGTCGTTGCCGGCGCGGACGGCTTCCTGGATGGCCTGTTCGAAGGTGACTTCGTTGAGGATGGCGCCCATGTCGAGGTCGTCGGTCATGGCGAGGCCTTCGAAGCCGAGTTGGTCGCGGAGGAGTTTCGTGCAGATGTTGTGAGAGAGGCTGGCGGGCCAGCGGGGGCGGTCGGGGTCGTAGGCGGTGTAGTTGGAGTGGCAGGTCATGACGCTATCGATCTCCGGGAGGAGGGCGGTGTAGGGCATGAGTTCGCTCATTTCCATTTCGGAACGGGTTTTGGAGATGACGGGAAGGAATTCATGGGGATCGCACTCGGCGGGGCCGTAGCCGGGGAAGTGTTTGGCGCAGGAGAGGATGCCCTGGGCGCGCATTGAACGGTTGAACATGCCGGCGTTGTCGATGACTTGCTGGGTGTCTTTGCCCCAGCAGCGGCCTTTGAGGGAGTTGTCAGCGGTGTCGTCGTAGGAGATGTCGAGGACAGGGCAGAGGTCGAGGTTGAAGCCGAAGAGGCGGAGAATTTGGCCGGTGAGTTTGCCGTGTTGTTTGATGAGGTTGGGGTCGCCTTTGTCGCGAAGGGACTGGGCATTGGGAGGTTCCTGGCCGATGAGTCGGAGGCGGGAGACGCGACCGCCTTCCTGGTCGATGGTGATGAAGGGTTCGATGTCGGACAGGTCGCGGAGGTCGTCGATGAGTTTGCGGAGTTGCTCGGGGGAGACGATGTTGCGACCGAAGATGATGAAGCCGCCGGGTTGGAGTTTTTTGAAGCGGGCGGCGGTTTCGGGGTCGAGTTCGGGGCCGGGGACGCCGGTGAGGAGGAGTTGGCCGAGGAGTTTGGAATCGGGCATGAGCTGATGGGGAAGGTGAAGGAAGGGGAGATTAGCGGAGGACTGGCGGGGCGCAATGGGGAGCTGAAGTGGGGAGCTTGACATGAAAGTAGGCCAAGAGGATTTACAAGCGGGATGGGAAGCGGTATTTTGACGGCCCCCTTTGAAATGAAGAATCTTTCTGTCCTGCCTCTTTTTCCCAGACTCGGCTTATCGCTTTGGCGGCATCTTGGGTGTTTGGTTTTTTGGTTTTTGATGCTTGGGACGTTGGTGCCGAATGGTTTGCAGGCCCAGGTTGCGGAGGTCGATGAGAAGGCGGAGCGGTATTTGGATGCCTACATGACGTACAATGATGGGGAGAGGACGGAGAAGGAGGGGAATTTGGAGGAGGCGCTGAGGAAGTATCGAGAAGCATCTGCAGTGTTTGATTCGTTAGCGAAGACGGATCCGGGTTGGGAGACGAACATGATTGGGATGCGGCGGCGGAAGGTGGCGGATTCGATGGCCCGGGTGCAGGGGATGCTGCAGCGGGCACCGAGCACGGTGGCTCCTGTTTCCGAGGGGGCGATGCCAGGGCCAAGCCCTGCGCCAGTGTTGAATGGTGCGCCATCGGGTGGTTTGGCTGTGATGCCGAGTGGGGAAACAAAGGGTCCGCCGGAGGTGGGGACCTGGGGTGCTGGTGGGGCAGGGGCGACAGGGGAGGGGGCGGGCGAGGTGCCGAGTTTGGGAGAGTTTTTGCAGCAGTATGAGAAGCAGGTGAAGTTGAAGATGGAGGGGTTGCAGCGCAAGAATTTGGAGATGGAGGGGGCGTTGAGGAAGTGGGATGACTGGTATCGGTGGGCGTCGAAGGAGATTCAGGTGGCGAGGACGGAAAAGGAAGCTTTGGCGGCGAGCACTGCGGAGATGGAAGGACGTGTGAAGCAAATGCAACGGGAGGTGGACGCTGGGAGTGCGACGCAGGGTCAACTGGACACGTTGTTGAAAGAGAAGGTGGCGCTGTTGGCCTTGGAGAAGACGAACAATCAGCGACTTGCGACAGCTGAGGCGACGGCAGCGGAGGCGGCGCAGAAGGTTTCGGCGGCGTCGGCTGAACTGAATGCGGTGATGAAGGAGCGGGATCAATTGAAACTGGAGAAAGAGGCCGCCATGAAAGACCGGGATCTGGCTCAGGCGTCGGAGAAGAAACTGATGGCTGAGGTGGCGGAGATGAAGAAGAGCCGACCTGATGAGGAAGCACTCAAAAAGCTGACAGCGGAGAATGAGCGACTCAAAGGGGAATTGGAAGCGGCGAAGTTGCAGGTGACCGCGTTGCAAGAGGGGGTGACCCAAAAGGATGCTGAGATTGCGAGTTTGAAGAAGGAATTGGGAGTGATCCAGAGCCAGTTGGTCAGTTTGCAGAAGGAGAATACGACTTATCAAACGCAGGTGTCGGAATTGACGACGCAGTTGAAGGAATTGCAGCAGGGGATGGCGAAGACGGACGCGGGTGCAGGGTCGGAAGAGAGTGCGATGTTGCGTGAGGTGATTTTGCGGCAGTTGCGCAATCAGGCGAGGCAACAGCAGGCGAAGGCCCTGGTGATTGAGGAGATGAAGAAGATGGAGGGGGCGTCTGCTGAGTTGCTGGCGCGAGTGCAGGAGTTGGATGCGGGGCGGATGACGCTGACGGCGAAGGAGGAAGCCTTGTTTACGGATCCGCAAGCGCAAGAATTGTTGAAGTCCGGATCGGGCGCGGTGAAAGCGAAATTGATGGCCAGTGGCGATGCTGGATCGGTTCCCGGGGTTGAGGAAAAGACAGCGACTGTTACTGGCGATGGCGTGTTGGCGAAGCTATTGGCTGAGGGCGAGCAAGCTGTGAAGGCGAAGGATTACACCAAGGCGGTGGAGGCTTACAAAGAGGCTGTTCGGGCGAGTCCGAAGGACGTGGATGCCTTGCTGGGGTTGGGCGATGCGTATCAAAGAGGAGGGCAGTTTGAGGAGGCGGAAGCGGCTTTGAAAAAGTGCCTCGAATACGACCCTGACAATGCCGTGGCTTGCCATGCATTGGGGCTGACGTATTTCCGTGCGAATCGACTCAATGACGCGATGAAGGCGTTTGAAGAGTCACTGGCAAGGGACAGTAAGCAGGCGCTGGCACATCACTATTTGGGGATCATTGCAAGCCGGTTGAAGCAGGCGCCGAGGGCGGAGAAAGAGTTTCGGACAGCGCTGGCGATCAATCCTGATTTTGGCGAGGCGCATTTCAATTTGGCAGTGCTGTACATTGGGTGGGACCCGCCGCAGATCGACAAGGCGCGCACCGAGTATCAGAGTGCGATCAGCAAGGGTGTGGTGCCGGATGACAATCTGCAGAAGTTGCTGAAGCCTTAGACCGACTCTCGAAATGCTTGTCACATTGCCCAGCGGCGGAGCGGCCTCATTGGCTGCGTTAGCCGCTTGCCCGCTATTGATTTAATAGAGGGCTGCGCGACTTCCTTGCCACTGAAGCCGCTGCGCTCGCCGGATCAAAATGACAATCTTTTCGAGAACCGGTCTAGGTGTTTGGCATTTCGGTGACGGAGTAGGTGAGAACTTCGTCGGCGATGCCTTTGAGTCGGGCGGCTGGTAGGGGAGTGATCACAGCGTCTTCGGGGAGGCATGACTGAGTGGCATCGTCGATAAGGATTTGTCCGGCGGCAGCGATGCCGCAAAGGCGGGCGGCCAAGTTGACTCGATGACCCAGCACGGTGTAATTGAGGCGTTTTTCGGAACCCATGCAGCCTGCCACGACGGAACCTGTTGCGATGCCGATTCCTATTTCGAGTGGGAACTGGGATTGGCTGTTCAGTTGATTGCGGGTTTGTCGCATGGCGAGGGCACAGCGGACGGCGCGTTGGGCATCATCTGCTGACGATTCGGGGGCACCAAAAAGGACCATGATCATGTCACCAACAAATTTGTCGACTGTGCCATTGTATTGATAAGCGACTTCAGTGAGGGCGGTCATGTGGTGGTTGAGAAGCTCGATGACATCATGAGGGGGCAATTGTTCGCTAAGAGAGGTGAAACCACGAATATCACAGAAGAGCACAGAGACTTGCTTTTGGACGCCGCCGAGATTGTGGCTGTCGTGGATCAATCGTTGAGCGACGGCAGGGTCAGCCACGGCGCTGAGGACGGAGCGATAGCGTTCTTTGAGGGCGAGGTCGGTTGCCATTTCATTGAAGGCACTGGACAAGAGGCCTAATTCGTCGCGGGATTGGACCGGGACGCGGAAGGCGTAGTTTCCTGAGGCGATTTGATGGGTGGCGGAGGTGAGGGCGCTGACCGGGCCAGAAAGGGTGCGGGAGACGATGACGATCAGGCCGAGAGAGATGAGCATGGCCAAGCCACCGATCTCGATTGCGGTGAGTCGAAGATCCGCAATTTCTGCATCCACGGAGGCAAGAGAGTAGAGATTGATTTGAACGGCGCGTTCGAATGGGGAGTCGGGATTGAGGACGCGGTAGATGACGTGGTAACGGCGGTTGTCGACGGTGACGGTGAGGTCGCCGCTGGGTTGACTGCCTTGCTCAAGCGTCTCACTTATGAGGCGGGAGAGGTCTGGTTTTTTTTCGTCGGGAATGGTGGAGGAGATGATTTGATTGTCGATCCAGATGCCGCTCAGGATTTGGCCGTGTTCGAGGCGGCCAGTTTTTTGGAAGAGAGTGCGTTCGTCGAGGGTGGGGAGGGGGAGTCCGAAAACGAGAGCACCGAGGAAGGCGTCGTCGGAGGCTCGGACGGGAGTGACGAAGATTTCGCGGACTTGCTGACGGGATTCGCCGGGGACTTCGACGAGTTTGTAGCCAACTTCTTGATGGGGGAGGAGGTCAGATAGGGATCTGGAGCCGAGGTTCAGGAAGGATTTGGTTTGGCGGGTGCGGTCGGGTGTGACGGAGCGGTTTGGGTAGGCGGTTTCGGGCAGGGGGCGGCCGGAGGCGTCGAGGAGGGCGAAGAAGAGGGGGGGATTAGGGTTGGTGGGTGGAGGGGAGTCGTCTTTTGTTGGTCGGAGGGCGGTGTTTGTGTCTATTTGTGGGCGGTTGGGTAAGGGTTTGGATTTAGGGAGGGAGCGGTTGCGGATGAGTTGGGCAAATGGGGGTGTGTTTTTGCGGTTTTGGGCTTGGTTGGCGGATTCGGAGGAGAGTCGTTGGCGACCGAGTTCCAGGAGTAGGGGTTCGAGAAGGGGGCGGGCAGGCTGGGCTTTGCCGTCTTTGAGGTGGGCGATAACGGAGGGGTGGCGGGAAGTTTCGTCGAGCTTGGTGCCGATGGCTTCGAAGCGTTCGGCTCGGGATTTTTCGAACGAGTCGATGTAGGATTGGAATTGGGCTTCGAAGACTTGCTGGTAGACGGCGCTGAAGCGACTTTCTGCGATCCAGAGGGAAGCGGCGGTGACGGCAGCTAGGATGGGGAAGATGGCGATGATGAGCCGCGTTCGGAAGCGGAGGTGCCAAGGGATGGGTTTTGGGGAAGAGGATGCCATGTGAGCGGGGAACCGAAATTTGAATGTGACTGGCGCTTTCGGTTGAACCGAACTTCTGGGTTAAAGTAGCGAGGTTCCGGCATGCGGGCAATGGGCGAAGACGGTTCCAAAATCGGAAGATTGAGGACAAAAATGAGCAGAATTGTCCCGGTCATGTCGAAAAGGGGAGAAACCATGACCCAATCGACCTAGGGAGTTCTCATTTTGACTCCGCTTTAGAATTGACTTTGTAATTACAAAACAGGTAAAGATGCTGTCTTTCCCGAAAACACTGCCTCACTTCAGCCCGATGATCTCTACTTTTGCCGCCACTTTACGCTTCGTTTTTCGTCGACTACAGGGAGTTGCTGCCGTTTTGGCGGTCGTTTTCAGTCCGCTGGCGGTCATGGCACTTCCGCCGGCAGCTCCGACCAATGTGGCGGCGAAGACGACCCGCGTGATTGCCGATGATGTGGCATATTGGCTTGTGACCTGGGATGATAATGCTCTGGATGAAGCGGGCTATATCATCAAAGGACGGTATTTTTCGGGGACGCGGGCGGTTTCACCAGTTCTGGAATTGGCTAGGGAGGAAGCGAATTCAACATCGACGGTGGTGGGACAGCAGGACTTTTTTGGTACGGCAGGGCTGCCCAATTTGTCGATGCAGTTTACTGTGACAGCGTTCAAGAACAATGGCACTGCGATTGAAACGAGCACTGGGACAAGTCCCAGAGTGCCGACGTTGGGTACGGATACGTTTGGAACGCCTACCGGACTTTCCATCACGAAAGTCCCGGGAACGGATGGCAGCTATCAGATTAACTTCGCAGATAATGCGACCACTGAGATTTACTATCGTCTAGGATTCAAGCGCACGGCAGATGCGGCATTTAGCACGACATCAAACGAGTTTCAGTTGGGCTTATTTGGAGAGAACTCGGTCAGGCGTGCCTTGCAATTGATTCCCGGGACGAGCTATGATTTTCGCGTGCGTGGGGAGCGGTTCGGTCCGAGTTTCACAGCTTATTCGAGCCCGATTGTGACACTCACCACTGATCCCTTGAGTCCTCCGACTGAGTTGTCGGTGGTGGCGGTGGATGACGACAAGGTCAGGCTGACGTGGAAAGACAACTCCACGAACACGATGGGGTATGAGATGCAGTACAAGTTTGTTGGTTCGACGGATCCCTTTGTGGCGTTGAGTGGCGGATCTGGGACGGTTTATGCTGGGGGTGATGATACGGAGTATGAGGTGACGGTGGTTCCTGGAACAGAGATTGAGTGGCGGGTGAGGGGTGTTTTTCAGGATAGTTCGAACACCTTGTATTATTCGACTTTTTCCAACACGGCGACTGTGTCGACCCAATTTCCGGCCCCAACAAATGTCGAGGTGGTGGCGACTGGACTGTCGGGTTCAATCGCGGTGAAGTGGTTGGAAAGCTCTGAGTACACGAGCAATTATGAGATCGTCAGTCGGGACGCGGGGACGGAGGATGCGTTTGCTCCTTTGGCAACGGTGCCTGTGAGTGCAAAAGAAACCTTGATCACGGGACTGACTCCTGACGAGGCGATTGACGTGGCGGTCCGAGCGGTGGGGTCGGGTGGGGCTTCTTTTTTGAGCCAGCCGGTGATGGTGACACCCAAGCATGGCTTTGATCCGACAGCTTATGTGGCCAATCTTGATGCCGGCGTTTTTGGGCGGGTGCTGTTGACTCCTTTGAATGCCGAGAGGAATGCAGCGAATGAGGTGATCCGAGGCGTCCCATTCAGTCACACTCTGGCGGCAACTGACAGTGGAAACGTGAGTGCCCGGACGGTGACCGGGTTGCCAGACGGGATTGCTTCCGTCTTAGGAGTGGTGAGTGGCACTCCAACGACGTCTGAAGTGAAGCAGAGCGTGGCGACCTTAACGTACACTGGAGGGCATTCGGCGGTGGCGAATCTGGTGTTTCGTATTCAGCAGCCACCGACTTCGCCTGTGGTAGGGGTTGAGTTACCGGATCGGAGGATTGGGTTGTCGTCGCCCTTGACGGTTGATTTGGCGTCCGCTTTCTCTGATCCTGACACACAGCGCGCGGCTCAGTTCACGACGACATTGGGGAATATCAAGATGTCTCTTTTTCAGCAGGTGACGCCGCAGGCGGTGGCCAATTTCATGGCGTATGTGAACGGAGGCGATTATGATGGGGTGGCGTTTCACCGTTCGTTCCGGCCTGGTGATGGGCCGAACGACGCTGTAGGAGTGCTGCAAAGTCAACCTGGAGGCGGCTTTCTTGCCGGGGGGGCATTCACTTCATTCAATGGAAATTCCTCAGCCCGGGTGGTCGGGGTGAAGGCTGATGGGACGATCGATGCGGCTTTTAGTGTGGGCAGCGGAGCGAACGGGGAGGTGAGGGATGTAGCGTTGGCTGAGAGTGGCAAGGTGTTTATCGCAGGCGATTTTTTGAGCTACAAAGGAACATCCCGACCGCGGATTGCGTTGATTGGTGCCAATGGCACAGTTGACGCTGGATTTGTTCCTGGATCAGGCGCGGATGGTGCGGTTCACTCGGTAGTGGCTTTGCCGGGAGGCAAAGCGTTGATTGGGGGAAATTTTCTGAATTACAACGGCAACGGGATCGTTCGGATAGCCCGATTGAATGCGAATGGTTCACGTGACATTGCCTTTGATCCGGGGACGGGACCGAATGGGTTGGTGAGAAAGGTGATCGCACTACCCGGAGACAAAGTTTTGATTGGAGGTGACTTTACGAGCTACAATGGCATCGCGCGGGCGGGTTTGGCGCAGTTGAACAGCGATGGGACGCTGGACACGAGTTTTGATCCAGGTACGGGCGTGGCTGGGGGATCACTCTTTGCGATGGTTAGGAGGGACGATGGGAAGGTGATGATTGGCGGAAGTTTTAGCGAGTATAATGGGATCCCGAGGGCGGGGATTGCGAGGGTGAATGATGACGGAAGCTTGGATGCGAGTTTCGATCCTGGAAGTGGAGTGAACGCACCTGTGAGGGCGCTGGTGGTATTAGGTGATGGCAAGGTTGTTGTTGGGGGTGAATTCACAGAGATTCGCGGATCGAATGTTGGGAGAATTGCGCGGCTGGAAAGCAGCGGTGAATTGGATTTGACTTCCGCCATAGGAACTGGAGCGGATGAGACGATTTCCGCAATATCAGTGCTTTCGGACGGCAAATTGTTGATTGGGGGATCTTTCTCGGTGTTCAGTGGTATTGAAAGGAGTTATCTGGTTCGGTTGACAGCGAATGGAAGTGTTGACTCTTCATTCAACCCTGGGTTTGTGGTGCAAGGGGGCGGGTTTAAGCCGGTGGAGGCACCTGACAAATTTGAATCGGTGGACAGCCGGCCATCGCCGAGGAACGAGCCAGGGGTTGGGAATTACCGAGGAATCGTGGCAGCCGCTAAGGTTGGAAGGGATCCTAACAGTGCGACGCATGATTTTTTCCTTAATTTGGGCGACAATAGTGCGAACCTGGATCTGCAGAACAACGGGTTTACAGCATTTGGTCGCATCACGGGAAGTGGTTTGGAAGTGATGGATGCGATTTCGGCTTTGCCAAAGGGGAATTATGCTGCGGTCGTGGATGGAGTGGCGGTTCGAGAGACATTTTTCGATACCTTTGGACGGGAGGTGACTGGAATTTTTGGGGATTGCCCAATGCAGGCTCCTGCGCCGGCTACGATGGATATCAGCAAGACGATCAAGATAGTTGACGCGTTCGAGATTCCACCGCTCATTTATGCAGTTACGAATAATACGGCGAGTGGAGTGGTGGGTGCCACGGTGGTGAATGGGCAGTTGCAGTTGACAGGAGTGAGTGAAGGAAGTTCGGATGTGACGGTGACTGCCACCGACTTGGATGGAAACACAGTGGCACAGACCATGACCATTCAGGTGGTAACGGGTCAGCAGGCCGTGGCGATTCAGACGCAGCCGCAAAGTCAGGCGGTACCAGCATTAACGGATGTGACCTTTTCAGTCGGAGCGACAGGCACCGGGTTGCAGTATCAATGGCGGCACAACGGGTCGGCTTTGGTTGGTAAGACGGCGAGCAGTCTGCTATTGGAAGATGTGGCGCAGGCAAATGCCGGAGTTTACGATGTGGTGGTGAGTAATGCGTCGAATACGGTGGTGAGTGCTGGGGCCACCTTGGCATTAACCCAAGGGGCTGGAATTTCGGCGCAGCCGTTACCGCGAATTGTTCCGACGGGAGAACCGCTTAGCTTGACGGTCGGAGTAACTGGTGCACCTGCGCCAGCTGTGACTTGGACGCGGGACAATCAACCGATAACGGCCTCGGGTACGGTCCTGACCGTGGCGAGTGCGAGTTTGGCAGATGCCGGTTTGTATCGAGCAACCGTTACGAATGCGACTGGGACGAATCAAACAGGCAGCATTCCCGTGGTTGTCGTTGACGGAACCGCGCGGCGGTTGGTGGTGAAATCGGGATCGAATCTCACTTTGAGTGTGGTGACGCGGCAACCCGCTGGAACGGTATTGACTTATCAGTGGAAAAATAAAGATGGCAATAATGTCTCGGGAACACGTTTTTCAGGGACGACAACATCGAGACTGACAATCAGAGGTGTGAGTATCAATGATATTGGGGCCTACCGGTGTCAGGTATCGGGAACTGCGGTTGGGAGTGCGCTGAGTGGAGAGTTTGATGTGGTGGTGGGAGCCGCACCTGAGGTATCCAGTTTTGTCTTGCCAGACGCATTTGTAGCTAAGGACTACGAGTTCCAAGTGCCATTTGATAGCACCAAACCCAAGACGCCAACCAAATTTACGGCAACGGGGTTGCCATTGGGATTGGTGATTGATGCGGTAACAGGTCGAATCCATGGACGCCCGATTAGGCGTGGTAGCCATACGGTATCGGTAGTGGCATCGAATCCAGCGGGTTCCAGTGCGCCGAAGACAGCCACGTTGAGGGTCATTCCGATGCCTTCGAACACGACAGGAGTTTATATTGGTCTTTTGGCAAGGCAGGCACAGGTGAATCTTTCCTGCGGAGGGAGAGTAGACTTGACGTTGTCTGACACGGGAGCGTACACGGGCAGGGTGTTTCTTCCAGCGAAGACGCATTCGATCAAAGGCAATGTCACGCGTTCGGAAGCGGTGGTTGCCTCGGAGCGAACAACTTTAATGACAGGAGTGACGACGCTTAAGACGACGGGGCAGGCGGACCAGGTGTTCACGTTCATCGTTAACGCGAGTTCGGGGGAGATATCGGGAGAATTGGTCTTGAACAGCACCAACAAATCGGGTCTGACTGGATGGAAGAATTTTTGGAACGCGACTTATCGTCCGGCGAGTGCTGTTGGGCTGACGGGCACTTATCATTTTGCCATGGATATTCCCTCGGCAAGCGTGGGGAACGTAGAGGTGCCACAGGGGACAGGTTATGGGGCTCTGACCGTCTCCAATTCGGGCATTGCGACGGTTAGTGGTCGGACCATCGACAACAAGCCTGTGCTTTGCAGTGGGGCGCTGGGGCCTGCGGGGTCATTCATGGTTTTCCAGCAATTGTACAATAAAGTGGGGAGCTTGCAGGGCCCACTGGCGATTGCGCAACGAGATGCGGATTTGGTAGGTGGGATCAGCCATTCGGAGATCGTGACCGTGCCTGGGTTTGCGTTTGACCAATACAAGAAAGCGGCTCCGGGAACGAGGGATTATCCAGCAGGGATTGAGCCTGCGATTGCGTTGACGGTGTTGGGAGGGACGTATGCGAAGCCACCTGTCAGTGCGAGGAATGCGGTGACCCGTTTGACCAAGGCGGGTGCTGCGGTCGATCTGGCATTCAATCAGAACATGCTGGCGGATAATGCGGTGCTAAAGATGGCGGCGCAGACAGATGGCAAGTTGGTGCTTGTGGGGGTATTCAGCCGATATGGTGGGGTTTCGCGCAATGGCATCGTACGTGTGTCTGCGAATGGGGTGCTGGATGAGACATTCACACCGGGGACGGGAGCGAACGGGGCGGTTTTTGATTTGGTGATTCAGACGGATGGGAAGATCATTATTGTCGGAGCATTCACTGAGATCAATGGGGTAGGTCGGAACCGGGTAGCGCGCTTGAATGCGGATGGGACTTTGGATACAACTTTTGCGGTGGGAACGGGGCCCAATGCGACGGTGGAGTGTGTGGCTGTGCAAGCCGATGGAAAAGTGGTGATTGGCGGGCAGTTTGGAACGTTAAATGGCAGTTCTCGATCAGGGGTGGCGCGTCTTTTGGCCACGGGGGCGAATGACACGACTTTTAATAATGGGGGAACCGGGACTGACGGGATTGTTCGATGTGTTGCTGTTCAAGGAGATGGCAAGATCCTCATCGGGGGCGACTTTACGACTTACAGAGACAGCGCAAATACGCACACGAGGACCCGCATCGCGAGATTGAATAGCACTGGGACCATTGACTCGACCTTTGCACCCAGTGCGAATGGCACGGTTAGGACGCTGGTTCTGCAACCTGACAACAAGATTCTGGTGGGTGGTAGTTTTTCGGTTTTGGTGGGAGTCGGTAGAAACAATGTTGGAAGGTTGCTGTCGGGTGGTGGAATTGATACTACCTTCAATCCTCCGGGAGGCGCGAATGGGAACGTTTTTTCCATTGCACGGTTAACAGACGGCAAGATTGCTGTGGGCGGGAGTTTTTCCCGCTTCAACAGTCCGTCCGCAGATAATCGGAATGGACTTGCTGTGGTGACAGATACTGGTGGGCTTGACACTGCTTTTGTGCCGCAGGCGGGGATTGCTGCAAACGGAGAAAATAACTCGGTTCGGACGCTGGTTGAACAGGGGGATAATTTGGTTGTGGGAGGTTGGGTGAGGTTGCGGTCGGCTGGGCCGAGGGTGATGTGGCTGACGGAAACGAAGAATGATGCGACGGTGACTTTTTCTCAGGGCAAGTTGTCGGGTGCGCCGCTGCCAAGTCCGCTGGCGTTGTTTGATATTTCGACCCGGAATACCGGGGTGGCGAAGCCGGGGAATACGGGAGGGGTGACCTGGTCTTACAGTTCTTCAACGGGCATTGTGAGCGGGCAGTTTTCACCGGACCTGACGGGGACGAAGCGGATCGCGAAGTATACGGGTTTGTTGATTCCGGTGACGCCGAGTGACATTCGAGGGATGGGGAGTTTTGATCTTCCTGAACTGCCGAACGGGACGACGATTACGACGAAGAATGCGCCGATTTTCACGGGCAAGGTCTTGATTTCGCCTGAGCCTTGAGTTGAGGACTTGTCAGGGAGATGTGGTTGTCATTAACTGGCGACCATGAAAAGACTGATGAGCTTGATTTTGGGATGGGTCGCTGTCGATGGGGCAGCGATCGGGTCGGGGCATTCGTTTCGCGAGCAGACTGTGGATGACCAGATTGCGATCGGGTATGGGTTGGCGGTGGAGGATGTGAATGGGGATGGGAAGCCGGATATTCTGTTGGCGGACAAAAATCAGTTTGTTTGGTATGAGAATCCGGTTTGGACGACGCATGTGATCACGGATGCTTTGACGGATCGAGATCATGTGTGCCTGGCGGCAAGGGACATTGATGGGGATGGCAAGTGTGAAATCGCGGTGGGGGCGGAGTGGAATCCGGGGGACACGGTGAATAGCGGGGCGGTGATTTATTTGGTGCCACCGGAAGATCGGAGGCAACGGTGGACGCCAGTGAAGCTATCGCATGAACCGACGACACATCGGATGCGCTGGGTGCGGAATCGCGAGGGGACGTTTGATTTGGTGGTGCTGCCTTTGCATGGCAGAGGGAATGTAAAGGGGGAGGGGGTGGGAGTGCAGGTGCTGGCTTATCACATGCCGAGTGACCCGACCGCGGAATGGAAGACGACCCTGGTTCAGGGGACGATGCATTTGACGCACAATCTGGATGTAATCTCGAACGGTGCGGGGGAGGCGGAGGAAGTGCTGCTTGGAGGCCGGGAGGGGATTGTGCGGATGATTCAGACTGAAAAGGGGTGGGCGGAGCGGTGGATTTCCCGGCATGGGAAAGACAAACCGGAGTTACAGGGGGTGGGGGAGGTGAGGATGTCAGCCCTTGGAGGAGGGAAGATTTGCGTGGCAGCCATTGAGCCGATGCATGGCAATCAGTTGGTGCTGTATATGCCTCCGCCGAATGGGCCCAAGGATGGGGAGTGGGAACGGCGGGTGATTGATGAAAGCCTAGTCGATGGTCACGCGCTGGCGTGTCGTGACTTGTTGGGGATGGGGAATCGGCAGATTGTGGTGGGTTGGCGGTCAGCGCAAAAGGTGGGGCCCAGGGTGGGGGTGAAGATGTGGTGGACGACCAAAGAAGATGGCAGTGGCTGGCAGAGTGAGTTGCTGGATGACAACACGATGGCGTGTGAGGATGTGGTGGTTCGGGATTTGAATGGGGATGGGAAAGCTGAGGTGGTGGCAGCGGGGAGAAGGACGCAAAATGTGAAGATTTACTGGCAAGATTGATTCCGCGGCGCGGTGTTTTTTTTCTTGATCGAAAGGTTGGATTTCTGGTTTCGTTGTATTCCTGTTACCCACTTTTGCTTTTGAGTCCGAAGGCAGGGGTCAACGCCACCATCAATGCCATTTAAATCCATGAACTCGTCCCCTTCATTTTCATCTCGTCGCCGCTTTTTGGGCGGAACCTTGGCCGGTGCGGCCGGTTTGGCTTCAATGTCAACTTGGAGCCGTGCTGCGGGTGCCAACGGTGATGTGCGGGTGGCGGTCATTGGCTTCAAATCGCGTGGTAGAGGGCATATTGGCAGCTTGTTGAAGATCCCAGGGGTGCGGATTGTGGCGTTGTGTGATGTGGACAGCGATGTGCTCGAGGGCCAGGTGAAGGAATTGGCGAAGAAGCAGATCAAAGTGAAGGCCTACAAGGACTTCCGCGAGTGCTGTGCGGATCCGGAGATTGACGCCATCACGATTGCGACACCGAATCACAGTCACACCCTCATTGCCATGACCGGGATTGCGAATGGCAAGCATGTGTATGTGGAGAAGCCCGTTTCTCACAACCTCTGGGAAGGACGTCAGTTGGTTGAAGCTGGCGCCGTAGCGGAGAAGAAGGGACTGGTGGTTCAGCACGGGATGCAGCGTCGGTCGGACTTGGGTTGGGCTTCGGTGATGGAATGGGTGAAGGAAGGGCACATTGGCAAAATGACTCTGAGCCGGGGGATTAACTTCAAGGCGCGCCAAAGCATTGGTAAGGTGGCTGCGCCAGTGGCGCCTCCTGCGACGGTAGATTACAAATTGTGGTCGGCACCGCGGACTGAGTTGCCAGTGAACCGGGAGAAGTTCCACTATGACTGGCACTGGCAGTGGGCTTACGGCAATGGTGACATTGGGAATCAGGGGCCACACCAGTTGGATGTGGCGCGCTGGGCGCTGGGGAATCCGGCACAGTTGCCGACACGAGTGATGAGTTTTGGAAATCGCTGGGGCTATGATGACGATGGTCAGACGGCGAACAATCAGATGGCGTTGTTTGATTATGCGGGTGGTACGCCATTGCTTTTTGATAATCGGGGATTGCCGATGAAGGACATGAACTGGGCCAAGGGTTATGAGCCTGTGTTCCGGATCAATGGCAAGACAGGGGCGCCGCGAATTGGCAACGTGATCCATTGTGAAGGTGGGTTTGTGGCGGAGTCGAAGGCTTATGACAAGGACGGCAACGCCATTCATAAGTTCGAGAACTTCCAAGAGGGTCCTGATCATATGAGCAACTTCATTGAGTCCGTGAGGGCCGGGAAGATCATCAAGGATGTGCTGCACGTGTCCCATGGGGAGCAGGCGGCGGGTCTGGCTCATTTGGCGAACGTGTCTTATCGTTTGGGCAAGAAAATGAGTGTGGGCGAGGTCAAAGAGCGTCTGGCCGGGAACAAAGCGGCCGAGGAGACGCTGGCGGATTTCGTGGCCAACCTCGAGGCGAACAAGGTTGATCTGAGTAAGGACATGCCGTCGGTAGGCCCATGGTTGGATTTTGATCCGGTGAGTGGCAAGTTCGTGGGTGAGTTTGCTGAAGAGGCGAACAAACTGGCGATGGACGAGTATGCGTCCGGATTTGAGCTGCCAAAGATTGCTTAGTTGGCGGCTGATGTCTGAATTCCGG
Organism: Verrucomicrobiaceae bacterium; assembly: GCA_027487315.1. Classification (GTDB taxonomy): domain Bacteria; phylum Verrucomicrobiota; class Verrucomicrobiia; order Verrucomicrobiales; family Verrucomicrobiaceae; genus JAGRPD01. Next base: position 15,848 of record JAIYDW010000194.1, read on the forward strand.
GTGAAGTCCTGCTTGGGTGTGCTGAAAAGCCGCCGGGCAGGATGAACCCCGGGAGACTCTATAGAGGGCATCAGAAGCTGGCTTTCTTAGGTTATTAACATTCCCTAGATTTATTTTGAAATTTGGATTGACTCGGGGGGGCTTACTGGGTTGAACTGCGATGGATTCTCCCGAATTTCTGCACGCATTCAGGTCAGCGTTGACGTTTTGAATTGTTGCCAATCGCCTTGGCAACGATTTTGCTTCAAAAAAGGACAGGAAATGTGAGCGAAGTAGTGTAGGATCGTCCTCCCCCTCGAATCCAAAAGCGAGGTGGGGAACTGCAAGTTTCCTTTTGGAAAGACTTTATCAATGTTGAACATGGAATTGGATGGAGGCATCAAGATCTACCTCAGGGAGATCGGCAAGACGGATTTGCTGACCCCTGACCAGGAGGTCGAACTGGCGGAGCGTATCAAAAGAGGTGACCCGGAAGCTCGGTCGCATATGATTCGCGCGAACTTGAGGCTGGTGGTTAAGATCGCGCAGGATTACGCGAACTATGGCCTGCCGCTGCTGGATTTGATTTCTGAAGGGAACATCGGCCTGATGAAGGCGGTGGAGCGTTTTGACCCGAATAAGGGTGGCAAACTTTCGACTTACGCGGCGTGGTGGATCAAGCAGTCGATCAAGCGGGCTTTGGCGAACCAATCGAAGACGATCCGGCTTCCGGTCCACATGGTGGACAAGATCAGCAAGATGCGCCGGGTGGCAATGTCGATGAGCGAAGAGCTCGGGCGTGAGCCGACTGATGATGAGTTGTCTGAGGAGATCGGGATTGACCGGGCGAAGCTTTCGCAGCTGAAGGTGGCGTCGATGCGTCCGGCCTCGTTGGATGCGCCGATCAGTGAGGATGACAGCACGGAGTTTGGTGAGATCGTCGGAGACGAGAGCGCTCAGACGCCGTTTGAGCTGTTGAGTCACAAGAACATGCACGGGCAGTTGGACGGTTTGTTGACCGTGCTGGACGAGCGTGAGCGCAAGATCATTGATGCGCGTTTTGGCTTGAACGGTCAGAAGCCCCGGACACTTGAAGAAGTGGGCCAGGAATTTGGCGTGACGCGGGAACGGATTCGGCAGTTGCAGAACATTGCGTTGCGGAAGCTGCGCCGGGCGTTGCAGAAGAAGGAAGATCCGATTCCGAAGGCGCTGCGCAATGCGGGCTCGAAGAAGAAGAAGAAGGCACCGCCGCCGGATGAGTTTGAAGATGATTGATGGCAACCGGAATTGGGCGCGTGAATCTTGATCGGGAGCTGCGAGTCGGCGTTTTTGGCTTATGAAATCGCTGACTGAGGCGATGGATGCGCTGGTTCACATTGTGGGCCAGATTGAGAGCGAGGAACCCGTGACTGGGAAGGTGCTGGCCGTGAACGTGATCGCGGATCCGGCGCTGGAGGCGTGGCGGGAGCGGATGACGTTGGTGCATTGGCATCGCGGGGCGGCGGTGGCGCTGGAGGAACAGGGGTTTAAGGTGAATCGGGAAGAAGCGGTGGCGGGGGGGCGGTATGCTGAGGTTTGGGTGCTGCCGGATCGCCAGAGGGAGAGTCAGTTGGGGGATGTGGCGAAAGCGTGGGATCAGGTGGATGAAGGGGGGCGTTTGATTGTCTCGGTGCGCAACGATTGGGGTGCGAAGCGATTGGAAGATCAGTGGCGAGAGATTGTTGGGGTGACGGTGGAGACGTATTCGAAGCATCACTGCCGGGTGTTTGTGGCGCGCAAGCGGGCGGGGGCGTGGAATGAGGCGAGGGTGGCGGCGTGGCGGGAGGGGGCGGCGATGCGGAGGATGCCGGAGACGGGGTATTGGTCGAGGCCGGGATTGTTCAGTTGGCAGGGAGCGGATGTGGGGTCGCGGATCCTGGCTGTGGAATTGCCGAAGACGTTGGAGGGAGACGGGGCGGATTTGGGGGCGGGATGGGGTTGGTTGAGTATGGAGGTGTTGAAGCGGTGTCCGGAGATTCGGTCATTGGATGCCTTTGAGGTGGATGCGAGGGCGATTGAGCCGGCGCGAAGGAATCTGGGGAATGTGTTGGTGCCGGTGAGGCCCAAGTTGTTTTGGAAGGATGTGACGACTGGGGTGGGACGTGCGGTTTATGATTTTGTGGTGATGAATCCGCCTTTCCATGAGGGGCGAGATGCGGAGCATGGGTTGGGATTGAAGTTCATCACGGCGGCGGCGGCGGCGTTGAAGCACGAGGGGGAACTGTGGATGGTGGCGAACAAGCAGTTGCCTTATGAGGTGCTATTGGAGGACTTGTTTGCGCAAGTGACGATGGTGGCGCAGCGCGATGGGTTTAAGGTGCTGCACGCGGTGGGAGTGAACAGCAAGGTGCATGCGGCGGCGGGGCGCAGTGGGGGGCAGAGGCGCGGGCGTGGTCGCGGGCGATGAAGAGAGCATTTTGAAAAAAACAAAATGCTCAAACTTGCTATCGATCCAGGTGATTCAGGGGTTGGTAGTTGAGGAGTTCGAGTTCGACGATGTGGCGTTTTTCGGGGAGGAGTTCGACGACGGTGATGCTGCCGTACTCGATGTTGAAGTGGGCCATGCGGGTGAGGGGGAGGTCGAGGAGGAGGCTGAGGATGACGCGGATGATGCCGCCGTGACAGAAGACGACGGAGCGGCCCGGGCCGGACTCTGAGAGGATGCGATCGAGGCAGGGGCGGACGCGTTCTTTGAGGTGGTGGGCGGATTCGCCTCCGGGGAGTTCGCCTTTGTCGAGGACTTCGAGCCAATCGAAGGCGCTGACGCCGAAGAGTTCTTTGACTTCATCCCAGCGGAGGCCGGTCCACTCGCCGAAATCGACTTCGCGGAGGTCATCGAGCAGTATCGGGGAAAGGCCTTTGGCCGCGACGAGGGGGGCCATGGTTTGCTGGACGCGGAGCATGGGGCTGGCGTAAACGGCGTGGATGTCGTCGTTCCCCAACCATTTGGCGACAGCGGCGCCCTGGGCGTGGCCGAGGGGAGAGAGGGCCATGTCGATTTTGGAGCCGCCGAAGACCTTGTGATAGGTTTCTTCGACCTCGCCATGGCGGACGAGGATCAGTTGGAGCGGGTGATGGGGGAGGTGGAACTGCATGGCGTGGGGACCATGACATGAACACAGTGCCCAATCAACGTGAGGTCGCTTTTTTCAGGTCTTCGTTGAGATGGGCGAAGTCGCCCTCTTCACAGCAGCGAACGAAGCCTTCGGTATAGCGTTTCAATTCGTCCCAGACGTGACGAATGGCTGAGGCTTCTTTTTCGGTGATGGCGTTGTCGAGCGCGGCCTGACTGATGGAGGAGAGGAGGTTGGCGAATTGCTGGACGATTTCCTGGGTGGCGGGCATGACCTCGAAGCCTTTGCGACAGTGGCTGGGGGGATTTTTGACGAAGACGCCGCCGCCTTTGAGGCAGAGCCACTGGAGGATGTGGTCTTCCTGGGTGAGTTCGTAAAGTTGGAGGACGCGATCCAGGGGATTGGGGGTGCCGCTGCCGGTTTCGTCATCGGACTGCGCCCATTTGTAGATGAGGGAAAGAGAGACGCCGAGTTCGGCGGCGACTTCTTTAGGGTTGCCCTTGGTGAGCGCTTGACGGACGACTTCGTGGGATTCCATGACGCGGTATTAGTGCGCTAGGATGAGGCGTTTTGGCAAGAACTGTTTCGAGGGGATGGAGGCGAGATCGCTTTGCTGTCAGGGGCGGTGCATTGGCTCAATCGAGCTTTGAATGCGTCACGCGGTTTGTGAAGGAGCTTCGGGGGTGTCGTCGGTGGTTGGAACGGCTTCGGGTTCTGATTCGGGAAGCGTGGCTTCTGGAGTTGGGGTAATGACCTCGGGTTCGGGAAGCGTGGGTTCCGGTGTTGGAGGGACGACCTCGGGTTCAGGGAGAGGAACTTC
>JAIYDW010000248.1 GCA_027487315.1 Verrucomicrobiaceae bacterium
CCCCAAAGTAGTCGTGAGCTTTAGCTCGCAGCCCCGGCCCCCAAAGTAGTCGTGAGCTTTAGCTCGCAGCCCCGGCCCCCAAAGTAGTCGTGAGCTTCAGCTCGCAGCCCCACCCGCCAAAGCCGCCGTAAGCTCCACCCCGCAGCCCCGCCCCCCAAGTAGTCGTGAGCTTTAGCTCGCAGCACCCGCATCCAGCCAAATCCCCTCCCAGCAAATCACCCCAAACTCAGCAGTAAGGCAATAATGCCATTCATGCTCTTCATGCCACTCATCATCCAAAAACTCCCCTCCATGCCTGAATCCCACCCCCCCTTCAAACTTTCTCAAAAAAAATCACACAAACCCTGTAACAAAATCCGAAAAAAATTGAATACACAGTAGGGGCTCAATCATTCTCCCCCTCAAGAGTCACCATTCTAACCGAATGACCACCATGATTCTTCACCGGCATCACCCTACCAGCCTTCGGTCCCTCCGCCGTCAACATTGGATCAAATGGCTGCAAGCAACGACCGTCCTCCCCATGTCCCTCTTTCCCCCATTCTACAGCCCGGCCCCCGCCGCCTACACCCCCGACTCCCAGTCTCCGCCTCAACGCCAGGAGACATCGCTCCAGGACGTCAATCCTTCGACGATTACGACGGCGACGGCATGTCCGACCAATGGGAATGGCGCTACCGCGAAAAACTCGATCCGCTCGACCCCAACGACGCAGGCCCTCCCAACGAACTCCTCCAATCACCTCCCGACCCACCCAATCCTGAAGCCTATTTAGACAGAGAAGGTAATCTCGTAGATAACTACCACCTCCTATACGCAGCTTGGGAAGCTGCCACAATCACACACCTCACAATCGACGCAGATTTGGATCGCCTCTCCAATCTCACCGAATACATCCTCGGATCCCACCCTCTTATTTCTGACTCGGATGGCGACGGCTACTCAGACGGATCAGAATTTGGAAACGGCGGCAACCCCACAAATTCCTCCTCTTTGCCACGCATCAGCCTCACTTCGAGTAGCGGGAGCAATCAATCAACCCAGGTCGGGACAGTCGCTCCATTTCGCCTTCGCGTCCAAGCCAAGCGAGTCTACACCGATGTTCCAGGCATACCAATTACCTTCACCGTTTCTGGAGTCTCCAGCGGCCAAATCAGCCTTAGTCATACCGGCCCATGGCAGACCGCTTTGACCATACCATCAGACTATGCTGGCTACGCGGAAGTCTTCTGGAAAGCCCCAGTAACCCCGGGCATTTATAAGGTGAGAGCAACCACGACCCCTCACACCTTCCTTTCACCCGTGGATTTCACCTTAACCGCTACAAACCCAACCCCGCCACCGCCACCGCCACCGCCACCGCCACCGCCACCGCCGCCGCCACCACCGCCACCGCCACCGCCACCGCCACCACCGCCGCCACTACCACCGCCGCCACCACCGCCGCCGCCGCCGCCGCCCCCACCCACCTGGGAAGTCAAAACGCTCTTCAGCACTGGGAACTTCGCTGCGAGTGACGAACTTGCCATTGGCGGCGATGGAACGGGTAAAGTCACTCATGGCAGTGATGAACCCATTCCCATCACCACTCTCGCGCAGGCCACCGATGGCGTCGCTAACCCTCAAGGCGAGTTTCGAACCACCCCACAGCTCACTTGGAAGCTGTCCTCTCTTTACGCGCCCGCCGGACGATGGGAAGACGACCCTGATGATCCATTCAACTACTATTGGGTTGGTGGACCAGAAGGCTGGAGTGGGGAGCATCGGCAGGTCAAACTCGCCCGCAAACCTGGAACGCCCGTTGACACTGAAATCGTTGTCCTCTACACCAAGACGACCACAGTCAATGGACAGGTCACAAATGAAACCGGCAAGTTGACCATCGCACCCAACCAAATGGAGTCCACCCAAACGATCAGTGCATGGGCCAATGCCCCTACAGGGGGTCAAACAAGTGAGGAGACATCAGTGAATCTCACCCTCCTCCCGGTGGAGTTAGCGGTCGATATAAATCGAAATCAGGCGGTTGGAGACTCAGGCGATTCAACTACCCAGAACAAACCCTTTCGATTCTGGGTCAATAATGACAACGACGACCTCGAGGATCGCATGTCAACGGGACAGGGGGACAGCAACGACTCCATCATTGCTAAATCGCGTGACCTTGAGGACTTCACGCTAATGAGGCTTGAATTGCCGTCTCCGATCCTGGAACAAATTAGGGCCGGGGACTGTGAGTTGGGACTCAAATTCACCACCACATCCGGTGGGTCTCCCACCATCAATGTTTTCAATGCGTATGGTGGAAACGTTGTGGTGGCACACACAGGGTTCGTCTGGGACCAGTCTCTCGCGGATGTTCTTGCCAAAGGGCACTACAACCCGTCACATGGCACGGTCGGCTCGAATGAGCTTTAGCTGCCAAGTTCTGCGTTTTTGCCTTCTTCATACGGAGGGAACTACTTCCATCCTTATTTGTTGTTCGAAGGCAAGACTCCAGGAAAAGGGCAATTGAGGCTACTGCTGCGGATGAACGGGCAGACAATTGAGGGGCCTGGTCCGTGGCTAGAACTTCGGGATATCAAAGAAATGTATGTGAAAAACAATGGGTCAGAGTTTGTTCCGCCTGCGCCTGAAACCGAATCGAAAGAAGTCCTCACTTTTGTGCATGGCTGGAACATGTCTCCGACCGGGTCCGCACTCTTTGCCGAAACACTCTTCAAACGCTTGTGGCACAAAGGCTACAGAGGGCGGTTCGCCGCATATCGATGGAACACGGATTGGAGTGATGCGTTCGACAACATTCCTAAAGTGGGCGAAGCAGTGGGCGCTTATCTTGCAGACTACAACGGGAGCGAGTTTACCGCGTGGTCAGCCGGTGCAGGCCTGAAACAATTCGTGCAGTCTCTGCCCAGCGACTACAGGCCCATGCTGACTGCTCACAGCATGGGAAATATCGTTGCCGGTTCGGCGCTCACGCAAGGATTGAATGTTTCAAAATACGTGCTCTTGCAAGCCGCCGTTCCTGCAAGCTCCTTTGATGACCGCCAACAAATGCGAGAGAATGCAACCTACGACCATCCGATTGCATTGCTGCCGGATCCAACGACGTGGGATGAGTGGTCGGCGGATGATGACTACGATCCCATGGCCTATCGCGGCAAGTTCGCGGGGATTGGCGGCGAACCCACGAGCTTTTTTCAGATCAACGACCACGCGACGAGTTTTGCATGGGAGGTCAACAATGATTTGACCAAGCCGCCGGGTATTTTGGCTGGCAACAACCACTATTTACGGACTCGGCCAGCCTCACAACGCTGCGTCTTCAATGAGCGTATCTTAACGGGATACGAGGCACTGACGAAGGCGTGTCGTTCATGGAGCAAAGCCACAGGAGCGAAAGGCGAGACACGGGGAGCGATTAAGTTCGCAGTAAACAATGGTGATTTTAGCTTTGGTGATGAGCACAGCGCGGAGTTCAATTTCCGTAGCCAACGTTGCGATCTGTTTTATCAAGAGCTTAAAATTCAATTAGGAATTGAAACGCCATGACACGAAGCAAGAAACGATTCCGGTTGCTTGCCTTGTTTCTCATCTTGGGACTAGGCTGCGGTGTACTTTTCACTGGCCGTGAAGGCCACCAGCAGTCAAAGAATGAAAAGCCCAGAGCTGGCGGTGATGGAGCACAAACGTCTCAGCCCCTCCCGACAGCTGAGTCTCTGGCACATCTTCCCGAGAGAGACCGGACCGCATTGAACGTCCTAAAGTCGATCTACTCAGCTTCAATCGATGTGTTCTGCAAAGTGGTGGATGAGGAAGGCAAGCCTGTCCCTGGTGCGAATGTCGAATACAGCCTGAACGACAAGTATTTCAAAAGTGGTACCAAGGGTCAGACCGTTTCGGCGCCCGATGGAACTTTCCGAGTCCAAGGGAATGGAGCGTCCGTGTGGCTGAGAGTTCAGCATCCAGACTATTTTTGGATTCGCGGAAAATCGGAGGGTGCGATTCCAGCAAACAAAGTGACCTCAGCGTCGGCACCAGCAGTGTTTGTGCTAAAAACAATGGGTCCCAAGGCACCCTTGACACACAATCGCCTCACAACGAAGCGCGTCGCTCATGATGGAACTCCAGTTGGTCTTGACTTGAAAACTCCGCAACCTGTTGCTGCGGATGGAGCGCCGATCCAAGTGCGCGTTTGGGTGATTGATGCCAAGCCGCAGCAGTGGTCTGGCTATCGTTGGAAAGCGGAAATTCGTGTTCCAGGCGGCGGTTTCCGTGTGAGGGAGGATGAATTGGATTTCGAGGCTCCCGAAGATGGTTACACGGAAGTGTTGGAGTTTTCGATGCACCCAACGGATCCGAGCGAGAGCTGGGCGAGTCGCATTCCATCGAATGACTACTTCATCAAATTGGGCGATGGGACCTATGCCCGCGGCGTCCTAAACTTGAGCACGCTCCCAGATCGGGCAATGGTGTCTCTAGAGAGTTGGTGGAATGAAACTGGCGGGCGCAACTTGCAGGCGGGAAAGCATTGGTTCGGTCGTGCACAGTAGTTCATGCGGAACGTCGCTCCCGCCCTACCCTCGCCCGAGCTTGGCAGTCATCGGCCAGGCCAATGACTCGTCACGCCGCAGGCAACCGGCCTCCCGCAACTCCAGCGCTTCGCTAAGCTCGCACCTCCTCCTATTGCCCACCACCGGCAAGCTCCCCCCTCTCCAACCCCCACCGCGAAGAAGTGCTGCGCTTTCCAAATTGCGCCAGCTTCGCACCGGTGATGAACCAACCGCTCGTTCAGTGTGGCTCGAACAACTCGCCAGGTCCGCACCCTAGGCGGTAACCACGACACAATGCGGAGTAGTGTGCAGTTACCTCCTTCCCGTAGAGTGTCAGCCAAGTTCGGCACCCGCCTCTCTTCACCGCGTCATGGCTCACGCCGCATGGCCTCAGGCAACGACGCCCACCCACTGTCATCATGACAGGCTATTTTGTCATCTTTACCCGACATTCGAACATAACCTCGCACACATCAAGCAATCACAAACCTCAAGCAAGAGCTCAATACCCAAAAATTAACTCAAACGAACACCCATCTCACCTCCCTCGACAACCATCATCCAGTTCCAATAATTCTAATTTAACACTATTCCTCTGGTTACCCAATTTTCTTTCATGAATTAAAAATCGCTACTGTCAGATTCATCCGCTATTTTTTGTCATCTGTAAGCCGATCTCATTCGTATTCTCATGACACTCGCGATTCCAACTCAGCCCGGCGAAGCCCTTCGCGACCTCCTCGAAGAGCGTGGCATCTCCCAGATCAGCGCCTCCCAGGCTCTCGGCATCAGCCGTGGCCACCTCAATTCCATCATCAACGGCCACAACCCCATCTCGGCCGACCTCAAACTCAAACTCCAGGACTTCCTCAACGTCCCCCACCAGCACTGGACCCGCCTCCAAGATCAACAAGACTCCTTCGCCTCCTCTCCCGAAGGCAAAAAACACCTCCAGGCCACCCGCGTCGAACAATTCCGCGACCAACTCCGCCTCCAAAACAACAACCGCCTCTCCCGCACTCAACTCCACGAGGCCGTCACCTCCGAGTGGCTCGGCCTCTCCCCCTTCTCCCCCGCTCAACTCGCCCTCGGCGGTTGCTACTGGCTCGGCCTCGGCCTCCGCGGCTTCACCTCCCGCCTCAAAGACCCCGCCAAACGCCCCTCCGAAACCGAAGTCGAACTCAAACCCAGCCTCGATCTCGCCCCAGGCGAAGTCCTGACCCTTCTCACTCACGAAAAAATCATCCTTCCCCAGGGGATGCTCATGCGTGTCGTGAACAAAGGGACCGTCTTCTGCGGCGCGGACCTGCGCCTCGAGTCCAGCCTCCTCTTCGGCACCGGACTCTCCGGCAGAATCTCCCTCCACATCATCAACGACTCAGGCCGTCCCCAGACCCTGCGCCATCAACAGCAAGCCCTCCTCGTCCAGTTCGAATACGACCCCGACGAAGACACCCCAGGTTAAGGCTTCCCCACCCTTTCCCCAGTCAAAAACAACCACACACACACACAACAACACACCCCAAGCTCCCATGAACACCCCAAATCGCATCACCACCCTCCCCGTCCATACCGAAACCCCCGCCAACCCCAACACCGACCTCGAAGCCGCCACTCTCCCCTCCTCACTCGTGCGCCAAGTCCAGGAAGCCCTCACCCACTGCACCCTCATTCACAGCGGCATCCTCCGCGAACGGATGCAAGCCCTCCAAATCCAACCCCGCCCCCTCTCCCAGGAAGACCCCGGCGTCTCGGTCTACTCCACCGACGTCAAAAGCCACGCCTCCCCCGACTGCCTCATCAACACCATGATGATGTCCGCCGCCCACGCCGCCGCGCTCGACCTCCACAACCTCGCCTGCACTGTCGAACCCGTCACGCCCCTGCTCGACGCCTCCGAGCGCTTCGGCGTCGCCTTCTTCGCCCAGATCCGCACCAACGCCGGCGCCGCCATCCGCCTCCGTGATACCCTCGACATCATCGCCGGAGAAATGGCCGCCCGCAGCCTCACTTTCGTCCCCGAACGCCCCTGGATCGAACTCGTCCACCAAATGGTCAACCCCTTCACCTCCGCGGCCGACTCCTCCACCCTTCTCCCCGTCGAACTCTTCCGCATCCGCTACCGCGGTCTCACCTGGCAACAAGTCGAAACCCTCCTCGCCGACGCCCTCCGCTCCCTCCCCCTCCTCACCGAGCAAAAAGGCCGCCGCGACGTCTTCACCCTCACCCTCAGCGGCCACGCGTAAAATCTGGCCTCACCATCCGCCGCCCTCCCGCTGGGGGGCGGCTTAGCTTGCCAACTCAATCGTCACCCGCACCGACTTCGAAGTCGGCGTCAAACTGACGTCCGCAAACGACCTCAAGGGCACCAGTACATTGAGCTCCGGAAAGTAGCCCGCGCACGCCCCTCTTGGCAAATCATACGGCACCGCCAGGTAGTGCCGCGCATGCCGCTTCTCCCCCTCAAAATGGCTCGTCAGGTTCACCTCCTCCATCGGCCCGATCCCCCGCGCCTTCATGTCTTGCGGATTCATGAACACCACCCGCCGCTCATTGCTAATCCCCCGATACCGGTCATCCAATCCATACACCGTCGTGTTGAACTGATCGTGACTCCGCAGCGTCTGCAGCAGCAGTTCCCCCTCCTCTAACTCCAGACAACTCAACGCATGCGTCGCAAAATTCGCCCGCCCGCTCTCCGTCGTCCACGCCAATTCACGCGCTGAGTTCGGCAAATAAAATCCCCCCGGCTTGCGCACCCGCTCATTGAAGTCCTCAAACGCTGGCACCACCCGCGCAATCCGCTCCCGAATCAAATCGTAGTCCGCTCCCATCGCCAGCCAAGGCACCGAACTCCGCCCCTTCAGCACCGCATTCGCCGTCCGTGCAATGATCATCGGCTCACTCAGCAACGTGTCAGATGCCGCCGCCAAATGCCCCACCGACTGGTGCACCACACTCATCGAATTCTCCACCGTCACAAACTGCTCCTTGCCCCCCGTTCGATCCTTCTCACTCCGCCCCAGGCACGGCAAAATCAGTCCCACCTTGCCCGTCACCAAATGACTCCGATTCAACTTCGTCGCCAGATGCACCGTCAACCGACACCGCCTCAACGCCTCCGCCGTGTACTCCGTGTCCGGCGTCGCCTGCAAAAAATTTCCCCCCAACGCATAAAACACCTTCCCCCGACCCTCATGCATCGCCTCAATCGCCGCCACCGTGTCCCACCCATGCTTGCGCGGCGACTCAAAGCCAAACTCCCGGTCGATCGCGTCGTGAAACCACCCCGGCATCTTCTCAAACACCCCCATCGTCCGATCCCCCTGCACATTGCTGTGCCCCCGCACCGGACACAATCCCGCCCCTGGCCTACCAATCGCGCCCAGCAGCAAATGCAAATTCACCACCTCCTGAATCGTCGCCACCGCATTCTTATGCTGCGTCAATCCCATCGCCCAACACGTCACCACCTTCCGCTCCCCTGACGCGCATTGCCGCGCCACCCGCTCGATCCGCTCCCGCTCAATCCCGCTCACCCGCTCCAACTCCGCCCACTCCAAACTCAGCAAATGTTCCCGATACACCTCAAACCCCGCCGTGTGCTCACGGATGAACCCCTCATCAATCGTCCCATCCTCCACCAACACCTTCGCCAACCCCTTCAGCAACGCCTGATCCCCATTCTGCCTCACCTGCAAAAACTCCTCCGCCAGCGGCGTCGCCATCCCCAGCATCCCCATCATCTGCTGCGGATGCATGAACCCCGTTAACCCCGCCTCCTTCATCGGATTCACCCCCACAATCACCGCCCCACCTTCCACCGCCGCCTGCAACGACGTCAGCATCCGCGGATGATTCGTCCCCGGGTTCTGCCCAAAAATCAAAATCGTCTCCGCCGTCTCCAAATCCTGCAACGTCACCGTCCCCTTCCCCACCCCCACACTCGCCATCATCGCCGCCCCGCTCGACTCATGACACATGTTCGAGCAATCCGGCAGATTGTTCGTCCCATACTGCCGCGCAAACAACTGATACAAAAACGCCGCCTCATTGCTCGCCCGACCCGACGTGTAAAACACCGCCTCATCCGGCGACGCCAACCCGTTCAGCTCCTTCGCGATCAACTCGAACGCCTCATCCCAAGAAATCTCCGAGTAATGCGTGTCCCCCTCCCGCAACACCATCGGATGCGTCAACCGCCCCGCCTGATCCATCCAAAAATCCGTCTTCCCCGCCAGCTCCGCCACCGAATGCTCCGCAAAAAACGCTGGCGTCACCCGCTTCAACGTCGTCTCAGAGGCAATCGCCTTCGCCCCATTCTCACAAAACTCAAACTGCGACCGATGATCATCCGGATCCGGCCACGCGCAGCTCGGACAGTCAAACCCACCCTTTTGGTTCAACTTCAACATCGCCGATGTCCCCCGCATCAGCCCCGCATTCCCCATCACATGCTTCATCGAAATCGCCACCGCCGTTAATCCCGCCGCCGCCGACTTCGGAGCCGATACCACCAAATCCGTAAAAGCCTCCGGAGGCATCGCAGACACAGAATCAGAAACAGGAACAGATGAACTCATAGAAGACGCAAGAAAAGAATCAAAACTCAGGCCGACACCGTAGGCGCATTCGCCAGAATGCGGGGGGCCAGCAGCCGACCTGATTGCCAAACAAATACGCCACCAAAACCCCAAAAGCCACGCCCACTTTCAGCAAAACATCTCACATATTTCGCTTTCATTACCCCCTTGTCAAAGCCCCGACCCCAAGCTAGTTTCCTAATCGAATGCAAGGATCGGCTTACATCACCCTTCTCCTGGTTACCCTACTCACCGCCTCCTGCAATCGCAGCGGACCCTCTGTCTCCCAACTGCAAGAACGACTCGACGCCGTCACCCAGGCAAACAAGGACATCGCCACCGCCTCCCGCGCTCTCAGACAGGATTACCAGCGTCTCCTCGACGAAAAAGAAGAAGAATTCGCCGCTTACGCCGAAGGCATTCGCACCCTCAATGACACCTCCGAATCCATTCGGAAAACCATGGAATCCTTCGCCAACTACAAGCGCGAATACCGCGCCTACTCCCGGAAAAACGCCCCCGGCACCCTCCTCGACGATGTCCCTTTCGGTTACCAAACCCTCCGCAAAGTCACCATCAAAGAAGTTACCGACACTCACATCCACGTCCTCCACACCAACGGCAGCGCACGCATCCCCATGAATCAGGCCCCCGATGCCTTGCAAGCTCGTTACGGCTTCGACCCCAGCCTCGATGTCGTCCTCCAGCAAGCCTCCGGCACCGGCACCGACTGGCTCCTCAGCGCCATCGCCGCCGCTGAGCAATACGCCCTCAGCAACGTCCCCGCCTCAGCCTCTCCACCCATTGCCAGCTCCCCTCCTCCTTCCACCCCAACCTCCGTCCCAGCTTCCCAATCCAACTACGGCACCCTCTCTGCCTCCCTGCCCACGGCTCCTGTTTACGGCTCCTACTACAGCACCGAACCCACCTGGAAACGTTTCAGCAGCTTCACCGGAAGCTATTGGGCTCCCCTGCAACAACGCAAACGCATCGTCGGCACCGTCAACACCTTCACTTCCTCCGACTGCTGCTACTAGCCCGCCATCACCCAGGTGGGGCAAGCATCTTGCTTGCACTCGTCAGCTGACTGACCGCGTGAATGGTCAACCCACACCAACAACCGGTGAGAATTGGAACCCAGTCTTCGACAAAAAGAAACTGCCGCTCCTGTCGGATTTCTTTTGACAACAACCGTCCTCACCCGCCAAACTACCTCACTTCCGTTATGAAATGGCTCCTCGCTCTCGTCTCCCTCACTCTCCTCGCCTCCTGCAACACCAAACCTTGGATGGTTGGCAGCTATAACGACAAAGGATGCCGCTGCTGCAAAAACGGCAAGCACAAATACAAAGTCCCCGCTGACATCAACGCTGAGCCTGAAGCCGCCCCCTACTCTGGCAAAAGCGGCAAAGACTCCCGCAGCGTGATGCCCTAAGGCATCCCCAAAACCACATGGTTTTTGACGGCCTGTTCCTCGACGCAGCAGGCACCCTTTTCGAGCTCTCCGAGCCCGTCGGGCATTCTTACGCACGCACCGCCGCATCCCACGGCCTGACGCTCGACCCCACCTCTCTCGAAACCGCCTTCCGCCGCGCCTGGAAAGCCACCCCCCAACCTCTCCACCCCGAAGGCTTCATCCCTCCCGATGACGACCGCTCCTGGTGGCTTGCCGTCGTCACGGCCACCCTTCAATCCACCGCAGGCACCCCTCTACCACCAGAAGTCATCGACCCCCTCTTCGACGACCTCTACCAACACTTCGCCCAACCCCACGCCTGGAAGCTTTTCCCAGACGTCCCCACCGCTCTCGAACAACTCGCCCAAATCGCCCCCCTCCACATCCTCTCCAACTTCGACCTCCGCCTTATCCCCATCCTCGAAGGCCTCCAAATCGCCCCTTTCTTCCGCACCATCACCCTCTCCAGCCAAGTGGGCGCCAGCAAACCCCACCCCCGCATCTTCCACCACGCCCTCGCGCAGGCAGGCATCCCCCCGCACGCCGCCCTCCACATCGGCGACGAAAAACGCACCGATCTCGAAGGCGCCACCCAGGCCGGTCTCCACGCCTTTCTCCTCGACCGCCCCCACCTCACCCTCGCCTCCCTCGCCGAAAATCTCCTCTCCCATGACGATTCATGCTTGCATGCCCCCGCCACCGGAGTATTAAAGCGGCCCCAAAACGAGCGCGGGTAGCTCAGTGGTAGAGCAGTTGGCTTTTAACCAATTGGTCGAGGGTTCGACCCCCTCCCCGCGTACCAACTTCGTCAGCAAGGGGGCTGTCCCGGAATGATCACGACATCAAACCACAAGCCCCTTTCCACTTCCCACCATGGCTGAACACCGCTTCATCTACACCGACCGCGTCCAGTTCTCCGACACCGACATGGCCGGCATCGTCCACTTCTCCAACTTCTTCCGCTTCATGGAGCGCGCCGAACACGCCTTCTTCCGCTCCATCGATCTCTCCATCTGGGAAAACCCCAACCAAATCCCCGATGACGAACGCATCGCCTGGCCCCGCGTCCACGCCTCCTGCGACTTTCACGCCCCCCTTCGCTTCCAGGAAGTCTACACCGTCGAACTCCTCATCGAAGAAATCCGTTCCAAAGCCGTTCGCTACCTGATCCGGGTCTGGAAAGAAGACAACACCCTCTCCGCCGAAGGCCGCATGGCCGCCGCCTGTGTCCGCAAAGACTCCACCTCAGGCCAAATGGCCGCCGTTCCCATCCCCGAGCGCATCCGCTCCCTCATCGAAGTCGCCCCCGAAGCCACCCTCCGCCGCCATCCACCGGCGTAATTCCAAAACAAATTCATTGAGACCGTGTCAGAACCGCGCCTCGTAGTCTGTTATCCTTAACTCATCCCAACCACCCCTCATCCCCTCCCCATGCGAAATATGAATTGGATCGTCTTTGCCCTTCTCACCGTCCTCTCCTGGGGCGTCTATGGTGTTCTCCTCCACAAAGCCCGTGGCCTTATGCCCATGGGCACAGAGACCCCCCACGCTGGCTTGAAGGCCTTCCTCTTCGTCTGCATCGCCTACGCCCTCATCGGCGTCGCCGCCGCCATCCTCCTGAAAATGCGCGGCTCCGCTTACACCTTCAACAGCAGCGGCATCACCTGGAGCCTCATCGCAGGCACCGCCGGTGCTCTCGGTGCCTTCACCCTCGTGCTCGCCCTCGGCGCCGCCGCTCCCATCTACAAAGGCGCCGCCGCAGCCGCCGTCATGCCCATCGTCTTCGCTGGTGCCCCAGTCATCAACACCATCGTCGCCATGACCATCCATCCCCCCGAAGGCGGCCTCAAATCCCTCCCCCTCCCCTTCATCCTCGGCTGCGTCCTCGCCGCCGCTGGAGCCTTCATGGTCGCCAAGTTCGCCCCCACCAATACCGGAGGCCCCGCCAAACCACACACCGCAGCATCAAGCAAATAAGGTGGGGCAATCATCTTGATTGCCCTCCCTCATCGCTCGCCAGAGGAGCACCTCCACTAGCCTCACTTCTTCCCCGCATACACATCCGCCTCAGCGCGGAACCCGTCCGCCACAATCGTCTCCCGCAGGTTGTCACGCGTCACCGCCGTGATCTCCAGCAAAAGACTCGGCACCTCCCCCTTCCCATTGTCGATCCCCGATCGCGCAATGACCGACTGCCCCTTCGCCAGTTTGACCGCCGCCTCCGCCGCCCGGCTCGCCAGCACCTTGATCGGCTTGTAAACCGTCATCGTCTGTGTCCCCTGCACGATCCGCTGGCAGGCCGCCAAATCCCCATCCTGCCCCGTCACCAGCACCTTCCCCGCCAGCCCCTCCTCCGTCAGCGCCTGCACCGCCCCGCCCGCCGTGCCATCGTTCGACGCCAGCACCGCATCAATCCCAGGGCCATTCTTCGTGATCGCCGCATTCATGATCTTCTTCGCATTCTCCGGCTTCCAATCCGCCGCCCAATCCTCAAACACCACCTCCACCTTCCCCGACTCGATCAGCGGCTTCAAAACGTTGTCCTGCCCCTGCTTAAACAACACTGCATTGTTGTCCGTCTTCGATCCATAAATCCGCACCATCCGCAGTTTCCCACCCTCCGGAATCCGCTCCGCCAAAAACCGCGCCTGCAACTCCCCCACCTTCACGTTGTCGAATGTGATGTACAAATCCAAATCACACCCCGTGATCAACCGATCATACGACAGCACCGGCACCCCCGCCGCATGCGCCAACGCCACCGCCTTTGCCATCGCCTCCCCATTGTGCGGAATGATCACCAGCGCATCCACTCCCTGAGTAATCAGACTCTGCACCTGCGTCAGTTGCACCGAATCATCACTATTCGCTGACTGCACCAGCACATCCACCCCCAACGCCTTCGCCCTCTCCAAAAACAAATCCCGATCCACCTGCCACCGCTCCTCCTTTAACGTGTCCATCGAAAGCCCAATCAATGGCCTCCCCCGTTTCGCATCCCCTACCCCGCCTCCCGATCGAGCCACCACAAGCCCGATCGCCAAACTCAGCACCAGGGAAACAACCACCAAAACAACGCGCGGATTCATAAACAAACAGACTCCCACAATCAAAGACCACCCTCACCCCAGCTGCCAATCAAAAAAAAACGCCGATCCACCCCAGCGGAGCGGACCGGCGCTTTCAGAAGACTCCTGATCAATCCGTGATCTTCAGCAAAATCTTCTCATAATAAGTCACACTATCAGGATCATGGCTCTGAATCCCAATCGTCCCTGAACCCAGCTTGCGACCCGGCATGCCCTTCAGCGCCGTCGCCGGATCAAACCCCTCCGGTTGCACCCACTCCACCGTCGTCACGCCATTGATCTTCAAAGTGATCTTCTGGTCTTTCACCGCGATCTCATAATCAAACCACTCGCCGTCCGTGCTCGGGGCCTTCTCCTGAATCTTGTTCTCCAAGCTCCCCGCTGGCGGCTGCTGCCCGGGCTGCAACGCCAGAATGTTGACCACGCCATACAAGCTCCCCGTCTTCTTCGGATCCTTGTGCGTGCTGTTCACCTGGCACTCAAACCCCGTCTCAGGCCAGCCCGTCTCCTGAAAATGCGTGTGGAAATAAATCCCCCCATTCGCATTCGGCATCGTCTTCACCCGCGCCTTCAACTCAAAATTCTTAAAGTCCGCCTTACCGTCCGCTCCCATGTAAAACAGGTGCGCCTTGCCCTTGTGCACCTTCAGCAATCCGTCCTCCACCACAAACGCCCCGGGCGTTTCTTCATTCGACTTCCAACCCGTCAAATCCTTGCCGTTGAAGATCGACACAAACCCGTCGCCATCTTGGGCATAAACCGTCGACCCGACACACGTAAACACCGCCATCGCGGCCAGCAAAGAGAGAGATTTCTTCATGGAGACCCCGAGTTAAGAGCATCGTCCCTCACTTGTCCAGCCATGAAAACATAACCCTAGAAACGGGAATGGAAAGGGATGAAGATGGCGTCGTGCTTGGTTCCACAAGGCTTCCCGGTTCGCAGCGGTTGCATCGAAAAGGTGATGCCACCCGAGAAGCGGGAAGCCTTGTGGGGCCAATGCCGGCGGCAGATTCGCCCTCAGCCATTTCCGTTTTTAGGAAAACCCTCTCACGCGCTAGTCCGCCTCTCCAAGTCTTGCAAAAACAAACGCCAATCCTGCACCTGATGCGTGTTACGAATCAACAGCGTCACCGGCACCTCCCTCGGCGCAAACGGCTGCCTCAACAACTTCAAACCCGCCTCCTCCGGCAGCTTGCTCCCCTTCCGACTGTTCACCCGCCGATCCGCCAGCACACAGTTCTCCCAGGAACTCGCCCCTCCCCGAGAAATCGGCACCACATGATCAATGTTCCCTTCACCCGGCCTCAACTTCTTCCCGGTGTATTGGCAGATCCCGCCATCCCGATCCCAAATCGCCTTGGCACAAAACTTCGGCCTCCGCTTCGGCACCCGGTCAAACCGCGCCAGCACCAGCACCGTCGGCACCCGCACCGGCCCATGCACCGTCCCGATCGCCTGATCGCTCTCACGCACCGGCAGCACCAGCCACTCATCCCACCTCACCGGCCTCAACTCTTGCTCCCCTAGCATGTCCAACGCCGTCGCATTGCCCGCAGCCATCATGCCAAAAGCCTCCATCGGAGTCTTCACACCAATCGCTTGCCAGTGCCGATTCAGCACCAAAACCGTCGTCTTATTCAGGATCTCACTCATAGGCAGGTTTCCTTTTCCGATGACCCGGAAATCCTGCCAGAGGCAAGACTCCCTGTTCTGGGAGGCCATCGTACAGCAAACCTGCCTTTTGCCAAGTGGCAAAGTCGGCAGATCAATGCCCCCTCAGATCGGTCTCGTGTAAATACGCTCGAAAACCGCCTCAGGGCCTTCCTTCGCACGCCAAGGATCAATCAAAGTAATCCCATCCTCCCCAAACCGAGCCGTCACCGGTGCCCCCTTGCCCTCTTCCAGATACTTGAAGTTCAGATCCCTCACCCGCGCCGCCGCCTCCACAATCGCACACGTCACCCGCGCCTCCTCCGCTGTCGGATAAATCCCCGCCACCGCTTCCCTCGTCTCCCCATGAAACTTCACCCGGCACACCGCCACCATCCCCACCGTCAAACTGTCCACCCCATACCCCAAATACCCCTTCGTCCCATCCGGCCTCACCACATCCCTCGTGAAATGATTGTTGCTCGTCCGTGATCCACCCCCCGCATTCCAAAACCGGAATCCCCGATACTGCTGGTCACTCTCCACCTTGCCATCCGCCCCCACGATCTCATGCCCCTGGTTCACCGGCGCCTCAAAGTCCGTCGGCGTGATCCAATTGTTGTGGAAGTTCATCGACAGCCCGTTCGCAAACTCCACCCGCACCTGCACCGCGTCATACGCGTCAATCCCATCCCGAACCAGTCGCTTCTTCTGCCCCACCGCGCTCAGCGCCACCGGCTTGCTGTGATAATAAGACCAAATCAAATCCGTCCAATGCGGCCCCACATAACTGAACGGATCACTGTCCTCCACCCACTTGAACGTGCTCAAACTCACCTCCAGCGGCTCCTCCAAATACGCCGTCCCATACAGCGGCTCCCCAATCCGCTTTTGAATGTCATCCCGAATCCGCAAATGATCCGGATCATACCGCTTGTGCATATCCACTGCCACAATCAGCCCCTTCGCCTCCGCCGCCTCAATGATCTGATCCGCCTCCGCCAAAGTCAGACACATCGGCTTCTCCGTCAGCACATGCACCCCGCGCTCCAGCGCTGCTAAAATCGGCGCCGTATGCAAGTGATCCGGCGTCGCCACCGCCATCACATCCAAATCCGGAAACGCCTCCAAAATCCCCTCCCACGGCGCCTCCCCATGAAACACCTGTGGCCGATAACCCGTCCACCCCTCAAACGCATCCGCCGACTTCTTCGCCGATCCCTCCGACCGCGTCGCCACCGCCACCAACTCAATCTTCACTGGCGCCAACTCCCTCACATGCTCATCCAACCCCACCCGCGCCAACTGCCCCGCCAACCCAAACCGCTGCATGTCCGCATACGCACGCAAATGCACATCCCCGCCGAACATCCCAGCGCCAACCAAAGCAATCTTCAATGTAGGTTCCTCACTCATAACACAAGACTCTACTTCAGCCCCACTCCCCCCCGCAAGCTCCGCCCTTCCTCACCAAAACCAATACCATTGTGCCCACTCACCACTCACTACTCACCACTGATTACTGATTACTGGTTACTGATCACCTCCAACTTCTCCCCCCTCCCCAACCGCTTAAACGCCAACTCCGCCCTCAACGCCTCCGACTTCCCCCCACACTCCCATTCCCGCAACAACCGCACCGGACCCCTCCCCCGCGTATACCGCGCCCCCTTCCCCTCCTCATGCTGCTTCACCCGACGCGCCACATCTGTCGTGATGCCGCAATACAACGTCCCATCACCACACTCCAGCACATAAAGATACCATACCCCTTCGGCCATCCTTTCCCATCACTGCAAAACCCAATCCTGGCAAGCTCCGCTCACCAACTCAAAACAGGCCACCGTGTGACACTCCAGGACATGCTCCCCTGACGAAACCTCACGCTCGCCACCTCCAAACGGCTCTTGCAACCCGGTATCAAACACCAAACGCCACACCGTCTCAGGCCCGCCCGGCAAAATGAAACCTTGCGACTCCACCCCACGATTGAACATCAGCAGCAGCACCGGATCCCCATCCAGCAGCATCCCAAATCGCTCCCGTGTCGGCTCATGCCACTCCGCATGATCCAGCAACCCGCCCGCCCCATCCAACCACGCCACATCCGCCAAATTCGTCTCAGGCCGCTTCCTCCCATCAAAAAACGCCCCCCTCCTGAGCACCCGATGCCGCTTCCTGAACGCCAGCAAAGCCTTCACAAACCCCGTCATCCGCACCCCCACCGCATCCTCACTCCAGTTCACCCAACTGATCTCGTTGTCCTGACAGTAGGCATTGTTGTTGCCCCCCTGTGTCCGCCACCGTTCATCCCCAGCCGTCAAAAAAGGCACCCCCTGCGCGCACAGCACACTCGCCATCAAACTCCTCGCCATCCGCTCCCGCCTCGCCATCACCGCCACATCGTCCGTCTCCCCCTCCACCCCGCCATTCGTCGAGTGATTGTCCGAATCCCCATCCCGATTGTCCTCCCCGTTCGCATCATTCACCTTCGTGTGATAGCTCACCACATCCCTCAGCGTGAACCCGTCGTGCGAGGTGATGAAATTCACCGACGCCGTTGGCGGCCGCCGATCCCATCCAAAGATGTCGTCCGATCCGCTTATCCGCTTCGCAAAACTCGCCGTCGACCCCTCGTCCCCCCTCCAATACTTCCGCACCGTATCCCGGAATCGCCCGTTCAACTCCCGCCACGGCGCCGGAAAATTCCCCAACTGATAACTGTCCATCTCACCCACATCCCAGGGCTCCGCGATCAATTTCACCTGCGACAACACCGGATCCTGCGCCACCGCGGTAAAAAACGCCCCCATCTTGTCATACCCCGCCGGCCCGCGCCCCACCGTCACCGCCAAATCAAACCGAAACCCATCCACATGCATCTCCGTCACCCAATACCTTAGGCTATCCAAAGTCAGCCTCAGCGCCGCCGGTTGATACGTCGCCACCGCATTCCCGCAGCCCGTCATGTTGTGGTAGAACAACGTCTCATTCTTCTCCAGCAATCGATAATACGCCGTGTTGTCAAACCCGCGAAACATCACACTCGGCCCGTTCTCATCCCCCTCCGCCGTGTGGTTGTACACCACATCCAGGATCACCTCCAACCCAGCCTCATGCATCGCCTTCACCATCCCCTTGAACTCACGCAACATCCCCTCCGCCTCCTGATCCGCCGCATACTCCGCATGAGGAGCAAAAAACCCAATCGTATTGTAGCCCCAGTAATTCGTCAGCCCCTTGTCCGCTAAAAAACCGTCGTCCATGTGCTGCTGCACCGGCAGCAACTGCACCGCCGTCACCCCCAACTCCTTCAAATACGTCAACACCGCCGGACTCGCCAGTCCCGCATACGTCCCCCGCAACGCCGCCGGCACCTCCGGATGCAACTGCGTGAACCCCTTCACATGCAGCTCATAGACCACCGTCTCCGTCCACGGCGTCAGCGGCGGCGCATCCTGCCCCCAATCAAACTCTCCCTTCACCAAAACCCCCTTCAACGCCGTCGGACCATTGTCCCTCGACCCCGGCGGCCGCCTCGGACCCGGCGTCGTCAGCATGTCCAGCCGACCCTCACAATGCCCTGCCACCGCCTGCGCATACGGATCCAAAAGCAACTTCCGCCCATTGTGCCTCAAACCCCGCTCCGGCACCCACGGTCCATGCACCCGATACCCATACAGCAACCCCGGCTCCACCCCACCCAAATGCACCCGCCACCAGCCCGCCTCCCCACGCTCAAGCCTCACCCTCGCCCACTCCCGCCCAAACGCCTCCGGCCGAAACAAACACAACTCCACCGCCTCCGCCTGCGACGCATAAACCGAAAACACCGCCCCCTCAGCCGTCCATTGTACCCCCGGTTGCGTTCTCGAAGGCAAACTCAAAATCTGGGGCATCGATAGGGAAACAGACGACATAACAACAATTCAAAAACACACGCAGCAAGCCGGACCCAACCCAAAAGTCAAACCCATCCTCCCCAAGTGCAGCTTGATACCGTGCCAACCCCACCAAGAACGTCATAATTCCAATACTAGAAAAAGATTCATTTGACTTTCATCCCCCCTTCCCGCAACGCAAATCAACAACCTCCCATTCTGTTGCCTACCTCATCCCCCCTCCTCTGCGGCCATCCAATCTCTGCGGTGTAAAATCCCCACCCAAGCCACTGCCCACTGATTTCTTCTGATCCCTGATTACTCCCCCTCCCCATGCCCCCCATCCGCACCCCCGAACGCCTCTGCGAAGTCGCCTGGTTCTCCGCCCTCTGCTCCGACGACTACGAATACCTCGGCATCCCCGACGACTCCCTCCGCTCCAGCTACCAGCACTGCGGCGACATCGTCCGCAAAGCCGACGCCCTAGGCTACCAAAACATCCTCCTCCCCTCCGGCTGGATCGCCGGTCAGGACGCCCTCGCCTTCGCCTGCGCCATGGCCCCCCAAACCACCCAAATCAACCAACTCGTCGCCCTCCGCATGGGCGAAGTCTGGCCCCCCATGCTCGCCCGCGCCCTTGCCACCCTCGACCACCTCTCCCAGGGCCGCCTCTGCATCAACATCATCTCCTCCGATCTCCCCGGCCAAAAAGAGTCCAACGAAACCCGCTATGCCCGCGCCAGCGAGATCATCCAGATCCTCCAAGCCCTCTGGCGCACCGACGGCCCCTTCGAGTGGAAGGGCGACTTCTACCAAATCTCCCTCCCCACCACCGAACCCGCCAAACCCTACCAGCAGAACGGCGGCCCTCTCATGTACTTCGGCGGCATCTCCCCCGCCGCCCAGGACCTCTGCGCCAAACACTGCGACGTCTTCCTCATGTGGCCCGAAACCGAAGATCATATCGCCGAAACCATCCGCTCCATGTCCGAAAAAGCCGCCGCCCATGATCGCCTCATCGACTTCGGCTTCCGCGCCCACGTCATCGTCCGCGAAACCGAAGCTGAAGCCCACGCCGCCGCCGACCGCCTCATCTCCAAACTCGACGCCGCCAAAGGCGCCGAAATCAAAGCCCGTTCCCAGGACGCCCAAAGCGCCGGTGTCAAACGCCAGGACGAACTCCGCGCCCAATCCACCGACCTCTACCTCGAACCCCACCTCTGGTCCGGCATCGGCCTCGCCCGCAGCGGTTGCGCCAGCGCCATCGTCGGCGACCCCGACCAAGTCCTCGCCAAACTCAACCGCTACATGGACCTCGGCATCCGCGCCTTCATCCTCAGCGGCTACCCCCACCTCGAAGAGTGCGACCTCTTCGCCC
>JAIYDW010000085.1 GCA_027487315.1 Verrucomicrobiaceae bacterium
ATCAGCGCCAGCTGCTCCTTCGTCAGCGTCTTCGCCTTCTTGGCTTCATAAAACGCCATGTTCATGCTGCCCGACTTCATGTCGTCAATGTCCATCTTCGTCGTGCTAACCCCCACCTTGAAGAGATGCCCGGCATGCACCTCCTTGAAACTCAAGTCTGCAAAGTCCAGCCCAAGAACGTCCTTCTCGCCCTCCAGCATGAAGCGCAAACTCACCGCACCATCCGTGAACTCCGCCGCATGAGTCACTGAGACCGCGTGATCAGCCTCCGGCGAAAGGAAAATGTACATCGCCCCATCCCGCAGATCGACCTGCTTGTTCCCCTTCGCCCGGCTCTTGCTGTTCGTGCCCCAGCCATTGCCAGGTTCATCCGTCTTCTCCTGCGACTCGCTGCGCTCAAAACTGTCCTCAAAAACAAGCTGCCCAAGCTCCTCAGCAGAAACGAACGCAGTGAGTGAAAGTGCAGCAAGGAAAAAAGGAATTGGTTTCATAGCACCCATGGAAACGCCACCCCACCCCACAACTTCCCAAAAAGTAATCGGGCCATTCCTGGCCCGAGTCGATAAACAAAACCCACTCCCCCCTTCACCACTCCACACCCTTCAACGCCCTCGGCTTCCCATTCTCCAACGTCGTCAAATCAAACACCGCAGCCGACTTCACCGGCACCTTCTCCCCCTCCACGTCCAGCACCAGCGCACCCTTCAAATCCTCCCCCTCCAGCCAAAACCGCAGCGTCACCTCCGACGTCGTCTTCGCCGCCACCTCCGGCAACCGCTCCGCAGGCAGAAAAAACGTCGGCACCTCCCGCTCCCCCGCCATCAACCGCACCTTCGGCGCCTTCATTACCAGCGGATGCACCCCCTCATTCCGCACCCGCACCTCCAGATCCAGCCGCGCATTGCCATAGTCCCGCTCCACCGCCCCCCCCAACATCGTCACCCGCCCCCCAGCCACCAGCTCCCCACTCACCGGCCCCGCCTCCCATCCGCCGTCATCCCCCGTCGGACTCAACGCCCAAAACAACGCCGCCCCGCTCGCCAGCAGCAGCACCCAAACTTCCGGTCGTCGCATCCAACTCATCATCCCCCACCATCGCACCATCCCAACCCCACGCAACGCCCTCTCACCGCCACCGCATCAAACTCCCCAAATACCCCCGCGCCTCCTCCGACTCCGGCCGCTCAAAAAACGCCTCCGCCCCCGCGCTCTCCACCACCTTCCCCGCCGCCAAAAACACCACCCAGTCCGCCACCCGACGCGCAAACGACACCTCATGCGTCGCCAGCACAATCTGCTGCCCCTCCTCCGCCAGCTCCCGAATCACCTCCAGCACCTCCCCCGTCATCACCGGATCCAACGCCGACGTCGGCTCATCCATTAAGAGCAGCCTTGGCCTCGGCGCCAGCGCCCGCGCAATCGCCGCCCGCTGCTGCTGCCCCCCCGAAAGCTGAGCCGGCCGCTTGCCCGCATGCGCCTTCAGCCCCAGTCGATCCAGCAACTCCATCGCCCGCTCCCTCGCCGCCCCCGCCTCAAACCCGTGCACCTCCCGCAGCGGCAGCGCCACATTCTCCAGCGCCGTCAGATGCGGAAACAAATTGTACCCCTGAAACACAAACCCGTTCTTCCGCCGCTCACCCCGCGCCTCCGCCTCCTCCGCCGGCAGCACCACCCCATCCACCCGCACCACCCCGCCATCCACCGGCAACAAACAGCCCAGCACCCGCAGCAGCGTGCTCTTCCCCCCGCCACTCGGCCCCAGCAGCGCCACCACCCGGCTCTCACCACCCGTCGAAAACGTCGCCCCATCAAGCGCCTGAAACGCCCCAAACCGCTTCACCACCCCCTCCGCCTCAAGTCTCATAGTGAAACCTCCTCTCCAAAGCCTGCGCCCAGCGTGACAACGGCAGCGTCACCACCAAATACGCCACCGCCAACGGCAAATACCCCTCCAGCGCCGTGTAACTCGCCGAGTTCAAAATCTTGACCTTCTGCACCAGCTCCTCAATCCCGATCACCGACAGCAAAGACGAATCCTTCACCAGCGACACCATCTGCCCCGCCGTCCCCGGCAGCGCCCGCCGCATCGCCTGCGGCAAAATCACAAACCGATACGTCTGCGCCGCGTCAAATCCCACCGCCCGCGCCGCCTCCCGCTGACTCGCCCCAATGCTCTCCACCGCCCCGCGAAAAATCTCCGCCAAATACGCCCCCTCAAACAGCCCCAACAGCAGCACCCCCACCACCACCGGATCACTCACCTTCAACTGCTGCGCCACAATGTAATACCCAATCAAGAGCTGAACCAGCAACGGCGTCCCCCGCACCACCTCCACGATGCCCCCGCACAACATCCGCACCGCCAGCCAAGGCGCCCGCCTCCCCGCCATCAACCCCAGCCCCACCACCAGACTCACCCCCATCGCCCCCGCCGCAATCCCCAGCGTCAACAGCCACCCCTGAAAAAACTGCGCCCGATACTCCCACGCAGCCGCCCAGTTCCACTCATACCTCACCGAAGCAAACAGCGCCTGCACCGCCAACGAAACCCCCACCAACAACCCCAACGCCACCACCACCTCCCGCCCCCCATTCCGAGGGCTCGCAACAACCTTCACTGTCTCATCCGCAGGCACCCCTCCCATTGCCCCAAATCCCCCACCCCCGCAAGCCCCGCCTCACTCCCGCCTCGCCAGCTTCGACAACAACCTCAAAATCTCCAGGTAAAGCCACACCAGCGTCACCAGCAGCCCGAACGCCGCAAACCACTCCATGTACTTCGGCGCCCCCTGCGCACAGCCATTCTCAATGAAATCAAAATCCAGCACCAAATTCAACGCCGCAATCACCACCACAAACACACTGAACCCGATCCCCATCATCCCACTCTCATGAATCCACGGGATCTGAATCCCGAAAAATCCCAGCACCCATGTCGCCAGATACACCAAAAAAATGCCCCCCGTCGCCGCCGCAATCCCCAGCTTGAAATTCTCCGTCGCCTTGATCAATCGCATGCTGTAGGCCGTCAGCAGCGCAAACAGCACCCCGCCCGTCAGCAACACCGCCTGCAGCACGATCCCATTGAACTGCGCCTCATACATTGCCGACACCCCGCCCAAAAAAAGCCCCTCCGCTCCCGCATACAAACACCCCGTCCACATCGCCCACTCCTTCTTGAACACCGTCACAATCGCCAGCACCAGCCCAGCGATCGCCCCGCCCCCCACCCACATCATCACCCCCGCCGGATCCACCGACGCCTTGTTCCACGTGAACATCGCCGCCGCCATCAGCAGCGTCAAAAACATCAGCGTCGCATTCACCGTCCCCGTCAGCGTCATCCGCTGCGCCCCCACCGCGCTCACCTCACGAAACGTCGCATCATTCAAAACAGGATTGCCAGTTCTCATA
>JAIYDW010000171.1 GCA_027487315.1 Verrucomicrobiaceae bacterium
CAGGCCTTCCTGAACAACGTCACCTGGCCTGAGGACAAGTTGCTCGCCACTCCTGATGCGGTGCGCGAATACGAAAAACAACTCGCCGCCTGGAAGCAAGCCGCGGCGGCTCCCCTGGCCGTGATTGATTCCATTCTCGAGCCCCGCTATGCGAAGGCCGCCGAGAAAGCCATGAGCCTCTTCCCCGATGAAGTGAAGGCCATGTATGCCAAACCCAAGGCAGAACGCACTCCTTACGAAGAGCAAGTCGTGCAGCTCGCCTATCGTCAGGCGGCCCTGGAACGCACCCGCTACAAAACGGACAAGATCCCTGAACCCGACGCCACCCGCCTCAAGGAAGCCACAGCAGAACTCGCCCAATTCGACAGCCTCAAGCCCAAGACGCCCCTGACCGCCTTCGTCATCGGCGAGACCGGCTTGAAACCCGC
Organism: Verrucomicrobiaceae bacterium; assembly: GCA_027487315.1. GTDB lineage: Bacteria > Verrucomicrobiota > Verrucomicrobiia > Verrucomicrobiales > Verrucomicrobiaceae > JAGRPD01. The sequence goes on from JAIYDW010000171.1 coordinate 429, forward strand.
ACCCGCCTCCTTCATCACCCGAAAGTCAGGCAAAGTCGAAACCAACCCAGGCTTTCTCACCATCCTCAGTCCGGAAGACGCTAAAATCCCGGCGCCAAAACCCGATGCCGCGACGAGCGGGCGCCGCACGGTCCTGGCCAACTGGCTTGCAGACCCCAAAAACCCTCTGACGACTCGCGTCATTGTTAACCGGGTCTGGCAATACCACTTCGGCCGGGGCCTGGTCTCCACAGCCAGCGACTTTGGCCGACTGGGCGAAATGCCCACACATCCCGAATTGCTCGATTGGCTGACTTCGGACTTTCTCGCCAACGATTGGCGCCTCAAGCCCTTGCATAAAAAGATCCTGCTCTCTGCCACGTACCGCCAAACCGCCCGGCGCGCGCCCGATGCAACGGCCTTGTTGAAGGATCCCGAAAACAAGCTCCACTGGCGCTTCCAACCCCGTCGCCTGGACGCCGAGGAAGCCCGCGATGCGGCCCTCGCCGCCAGTGGCGAACTCCAGGACAAAGCGGGTGGCGAGGGCGAAGACGCCAAGAAGCCCCGCCGCAGCATTTTCACCAAAAAAATTCGCAACACCCAGGACGAAATCCTTCGCAGTCTGGATGCCCCGGCGGGATTCTCCAGCACGCCAAAACGTGACGCCACCACCACCGCCACCCAGAGTCTGCTCTTTTTCAATGGCGACTGGCCAATGGAACGCGCCCGGCTCATGGCCGCCCGGCTGAACTCCGAACACTACAACGACACCGCCGCCCAGGTGCGCAACGCTTACGAGCTCACCTTCAATCGCTCCGCCACACCTGCCGAATTGAAGGCAGCCATTGCCTTCATCCAGAAACAAACCGCCCAACTGAAGAGCGAGGAACCCCCGCCGCCGCCCGTCACCAGTCCCTTGGCAGACCTTTCCAAACGCTTCCCGCCCGCCGTCACCCAAATCGTCAAGACCACCAAAGCACTCCATCTCCAACCCGGCAGCGCACACGAAAAACTTAGCGTGAAGACCGAGGCCCCCGAAGGCGAACGCTTCTTTGTTGAGGCGCTGGTGAATCTGGATGCCCTTTATCCAGACGGCAATGTGCGCACCATCGTGTCGCGGTGGAACAATGGCAAAACCGATCCCGGCTGGGCCTTTGGGGTCACCAGCCAAAAGTCGGCGTATCAGCCGAACAACCTCATCATGCAGTTGAGCGGTGACGATTTTCAAGGCACCCACGCTTATGAGGTCGTCGCCTCCGGTTTGCGGATCCCCACCGGCAAAGCGCATTACGTAGCCGCCTCAGTGAGCAATCGCCCGCTCGAAGGACGCCCGTTTGGCGGCAGCGTGACCTTCTATGCCCTCGACCTCACCGACCCCAACGCGACGATGCAAACCATCACGATTCCGCATGAAGTCGTCGGGGGTTACATCGATGCCAACCGAGCCCTCGTGGTCGGTGGACGTGATTCGAACCCGGGCAGCCTTTGGGACGGCGGCATCGCTCAAGTCATTCTCTCCAATGGCGAGCGGAAGCCGGAGTGGAAGCCCATGCAAAGCGCGGTCGCCAACTGCGTGATGAATCTCATCGGTCAGGACGTTCCTGTGAAATCCAATGACGTCTTCACCTGGCAGGCAAGCGCCCAGACCGCGAAGCCCTCCACTCGCCCTGATCCTGCCCGCGAAGCGCTAACGGATTTTTGTCACGCCCTGTTGAACTCGAACGAGTTCTTTTACCTGCACTGAGGCAGGGCCGTGATCGGCGATTACCGAAGGGTGCGGCGGCGGAGCATCAGGAGGAAGCCGTAGGCACCCAGGACGAGAGCGCCGCCCGTGGCCTGCTGGGCCGTCGGTGCCATCGAGCCGGCGGGAGTGACCATGACGCGATTCATGGCGGTGAACCGATCGGCCGATTGAGACTCACCCCCTGCAAAAAGGAGAGCAACGAGAAGAGAAAGGGCGGCGATTCGAAGGGTTCCAAGGAGGGATTTCATTTGGCGAACAGCAGGCTAAAGGTTTTGCGTCTCAATTGTGGGGCACTGTATCAGTTTTCATAATTTCTGTCAACACAGTTCTGTAATTTTAATAACGAGTGTGTTTTCCATTTAATATTTGGACTTCCTGATGGTTCAGGAGCCCGAAATGCGATCTCTGGGCATGCTCGGTCGGTGCTTGACGCGGGGCGTCGGCCACGGCATCGGACGACTCCGCACCTGAGGGTGCGTGCGCCGCGTTTCTTTATTCTTCATGTCTGGCTTCATCCTCGGAATCGATCTCGGCACCACGAACTCCCTGGTGGGTGTGGTTGACAGTGGCTTCCCGATCCTGCTGGCGGACGCCGCTGGGGAGCGGCTGACGCCTTCAGCGGTGCATGTGGCGGCAGATGGCACCCTGACGGTGGGCGCGGCGGCCCTCAGGCGCCGTGTGCTCGAACCGGCGCGGACGATTACCTCGGTCAAACGGTTGATTGGACATCGGGCAGGAGAGGCAGGGTGGGAGCCGCCTTATGATTTGAAGGCCTTGGGGCTGACGCCCGTGGAGGTTTCGGCAGCGATTTTGGGCCATTTGAAGTCGGTGGCAGAAAGCGCTCTGGAGCAGGAAGTGACGCGGGCGGTGATCACGGTTCCGGCGTTTTTTAACGATGCCCAGCGGGCAGCGACCCGGGAGGCGGGAGAACGGGCCGGGCTAACGGTGGAACGCATTTTGAGCGAGCCGACAGCGGCAGCGTTGGCCTATGGTTTGGACAAGCTGGAGGGGCGTCGGCGCATTGCAGTCTATGATTTGGGAGGTGGGACGTTTGATGTGTCCGTGCTGGAACTGCGAGAAGGGGTTTTTGAGGTGCTGGCAACGGCGGGTGACACCCGGTTGGGCGGCGACGATTTGGACCGGGCCCTGGCGGTGGCCATTTGGAAAAAAGCCGCTCCCGAGGGTTCTCCGGATTGGGAAAGCCTGGAAATGGGCAAGCGGGTTCGTTTGATTGAAGCGGCGGAAGGGGTGAAGAAGGCGCTTTCAACCCAGGCCGTCGCACCGGTGGAATTGCCGTTTTTTCTGGAGGCCTGGAGTCTGGCGGTGGAAGTGACCCGTGCGGAACTGGATGCCCTGGCACGGCCATGGGTGGAGGCAACGCGGAAACACTGCCTGCGGGCGCTGAGCGATGCGGGTCTGAAGCCTGCGGAGTTGGACGAGGTGGTGCTGGTAGGTGGCAGCACGCGGATGCCGCTGGTGCGCGAACGCGTGGCAGAATGGTTTGGCCGGGAACCGTGCACCTCACAGCATCCCGACGAGGCGATTGCCATGGGGGCGGTGGTTCAAGGCGGCGTGCTTTCAGGCTCGCTCAGGCAAGTGCTGCTGCTGGATGTCACCCCGTTGTCGCTTGGCATCGAGACCTTCGGCGGGCTGATGAATGTCATCATACCGCGCAATTCGACGCTGCCCTGCAAGGCGGGTGAGCTTTTTACCAACGCGGTTTCCGGGCAGGCGAGCATGCTCATTCGGGTGCTGCAAGGGGAACGGGAACTGGCGAAAGACAATTGGGAGCTGGGCCGGGTGGAGGTGCCTTTTACGCCGGGCCCGAAAGGCAGTGCCCGGGTGGGTGTGCAGTTTGCACTCAATGTGGACGGTCTCCTGGAGGTGCTGACTCGCGATACGGTGACAGGTGTCGATACCGTGCTGGCGATTCAGCGGACGGCCGTCGATGTGAATGATGAGGCGGTGGAAAAGATGATCGCCGAGTCGGTGGAGTTTGCACTGGAGGACATGAGTGAGCGGCAATGGACGGAGGCCGCGCTCAAGGGTCGCGAATTGATCGAGGCAGTGAAGGCCGCGCTGGATCAATTGGGTGAAGCCATTTCCACAGAGGAGTCCGCAGCACTGAGCGCCTTGGCGGACACGGTGGAACGTGAGCTTCAAGCAACAACGCATCAGGTGGCGGCATTGAAGACGGCCAACCAGGCTTTGGACGATGCCACTCAGGAACTCGCGGTGCGACTCATCGAACAAGCGATGGAGGCGTCTTTGGCGCGGCGCGGCCTGGCGGACTAATTGCCGGCGTGCCGATTGGCGATCTGGGCGAAGGCGCGGGTCAGGGCTTCGTTCAGTTCGTCCAGGGTGGCTTTTTCAAGCGCGGGATCGATTTCGTTGAGGGACCCAGACTGGGTGACGGGCTTGATCTCAACGGCGGTGGCGGTGGTGGCTTCGGCAGGCATCACCACTTCGGCCTGGACAGGTTGCCATTGGCTTTTCGGTTCGCTCTCAAAAATGACCTCAGCGTTCACAAAGGGGACTTCCTCGATGACGCTTTCGGGAATGGTGGCGGACGGGGGTGTCGCGCGGGGAACTGCGTTGAGGGGCGCGAAAAGGCTTTCCAAAGTGAGTTCACCCATTGGCTTCACGGCAGGTTGAAGCGGGGCGGGTGCAGGGGTTGGGGCCGGAGCCGGGGCACTTTGCGCAGCCCACTGGCTGGTTTCCAGCGCCGCTTCATGCAGAGCGCTGCGGACTTCCTGCAACTGCAGCATTTGGTGCTCGAGATTGCGAATCAACAGATCCCGCGTCTGCAGCAGATTGTCGGTAGCCGCGTCCAGACGCATGGAGATGGATTCCAGTCGGGTTTGAACGGACTCGGCGAGGGGAAGGGTGGATGAAGACATGGCGGAATACCCATGAATATATTATGGTGTTTATAGAAAATCAACAAAAATGTACTTTTCGACTCTTCTAAGGGTGTTAATAGACTGTGTCGAAGCTGTCAAAAAGGCGGTTGCGCCCTGCGCTGAAACGCTCTTATCGTCGAGTTCATGAAGTCCTTTGTTAAAAGTCTACTGTCCGCCCGTGCCGAATTAGTCGCGGAATTCGCCAAAGTCGCCGCCCAACTCGAACAGCGGCTCGGTCACTTGGATGCGTTGCTGCAAGAGAACGACATTGATACCGCCAGCCTTCCAGGCGTGGCCAATCCGGGCAAGGCTGTCGGCAAGAAGCGCGGTCGCAAGCCGGGATCGGTCTCCGCAAAGGTGGCGGAGAAAGCACCTAAGGCGAAAAGGGGACGCAAAGTGCGCGGCAAGCCAGGCTTCAATGTGACGGGTGCGGTGCGGGAAGTCGTCGCGGGGATCAAAACGCCATTTAACATCGCCACGCTGCGTGATGAATTTGAACAACGCCATCCCGGTGTGCTGGCCACGCTGAATCGCGTGACGCTCAGCTTGGCCATGCAAAGCCTGGGTCGCAAAGGTGAGGTGACGACCAAGAAAGATCCGAATGGAAAAGGCAACCTGTTCGCCAAGACGAGCAAGCTGAAGATCTGATCGGCATCGAACACACCAAGCATTCATCAGGCCGGGCCGTTTAGCGACGCCCGGCCTTTTTTGGAGTTCAATCCCGGTCTGGGAAGGTGAAGTCCCGCTGCCTTTCAGGGCGCAGTTTGGATCGGCCGCCAGCACGGCGGCGGAAGGGTTCGAAGACGAGGTCGGAGCCGTCGACCTTCATTTGGTAGACCATTTGAAGGAGTTTGCCGAGACGGCCTTTGGGCCAACCGGCTTTGTTGGCGAACCAGGCGAGGTATTCGGCGGGCAGATCGTAGATGGGAAGACCCTCAGGGGGAAAATGGGTGGGGCCGAACTTGCCAAATGGCATGTGGGTTCGGCCGATGGCGTCGAGGTCGGCGCGCATGGCTTCCTGCAACGTCGGCTCACGGCCTGCGGGTTGCGGAAGTGGATCAGGCATGGGGGAAACACTAGCGGCAGAGTAGGCGCACTTCCAGCGCGGATCATTGACCAGAGGGTCACGCTCGCTATGGTCCAACCATGCCGATAAGCGTGCCGGATTTGTTCTCTGTGACGGCGGCTGTGTGTTTTGGGGTGGTGCTACCGTGGGCGCAGCGGGTGGATGCCGGATCGCCTGCTTTGCTTCGAACCCTGGCGCTGTGGGGATTGCCTTTTCTGGTGTTGGCGGCGAGTTGGGAGCGGGGCCCGATGGCGGCTGTCTTGGCGATGCCGGCGATGGCGTATGCGCTTTGGCTGTTCGCTTATGGTGCGGGGCGTTTTCTTGCGAATGCCGGGGAGTCGCCGGCGGTGAGTTGGCTGGAGGCGCTGTCGTCGAGTGGTCCGCTGGTGGCGGCGATGGCTTGGGTGTGGTCGCGCTACAACAGTCAGTTCGCGGGGTTTCCTGAGCCGTTGGCGACTCTGACGGTGGTGCATTTTTCAATTACGTTCGGAGTGCTGCCAGCGGCGCTGGTGGCTTGGACGCGGGCGATGCCTGATCGTCCCGGTCGGGGTGTGCAACATGCGGCGCTATGGATTTACACGCTTTCCGCGCCACTAACGGCGCTATGCTTTGCGTTGCGGACGGAGGTGATGCGGCCAGGGGCGGTGGAGGCGATTTGTGCGGTGGCGTTTGCAATCGGGTTCATCGTTTGGTGGGCTGGGATCGGGTTGAATCCGGCGCGGTGGGCGGGTTTACCGTTGGTGGTGGGGTTCGGGTTGGGAGCGGGTTACACGGTGACTCAGCATCTGGGTTGGCCGTATTTGAGTATTCCACAAATGTTTGGGATTCATGGGGCGCTGAACTTGATCGGGTCGGTGGCGCTGACGGCTTGGGCTCCTGTGCGCGCTGTAGTGCCGGCTGCTCCGGCTCCTGAGGCGCGGTTCCCAGTCGTCATGGGAGAAGCGGAATCCGCGCTGTTTGTGGACAAGCATCGGCGGGATTTAGGACCTTGGTCAGAAGCGGCGTTTGGGCGAATGAAGGAGGCGCTGCTGGAGTATCGATTTTATCTGGCAACAACGATGGTGCGGAGGACGCAATTTGAGGAGGAAGGCAGGGCTGTGCGGGTGGGGGATCGGATTGGCATGGGATTGTTGCTGCCCAACTTGCCAGGATTGCCGGAGGTTTGTTTGCCGGCGGTCGTGGAGGTGCATGAGGTGTTCGATGGCACGGAAGCGGTCCGGTTAGGCTATCGCACGACGACCTTTCACTACGGCCGGGGCCAATGGCTGGCGGAGGTCAGTCGGCAGGAAGATCGGTTGGTGCTGGAAGTACGCGCCCATGTGCGGCCAAGCCGCTGGTTTGTCTGGCTGGGCCTGCCGGTGTATCGGCGGTTTCAGCTGGGCGCGTTCCGCGCGGGGTGCGCGAATTTGCAGGCGTTGATTTGAGCCCGTGGGCTATTTCATCAACGCCTCGATCTCTTCGGCTTCGATCGGGATGTCGGCCATGAGGTCGGTGTTGCTGGTTTCTCCGATGAGGATGTCGTTTTCGAGACGGATGCCGAGGCCTTCTTCGCGGATGTAAATGCCGGGCTCGACGGTGAAGACCATGCCTGCTTGGATGGGCTGCCAGGCGGGTGGAACGTCATGGACGTCGATGCCGAGGTGGTGGGAGGTGCCGTGCATGAAGTACTTTTTGTACAGCGGCTTTTCGGGGTCCTGATCGGCGACGGCTTTGGGGTCGATGAGGCCAAGACGGATCAATTCGTCATTCATGAGTTCGCCGACTTTTTCCTGATATTCGCGGATGATGACGCCGGGTTTGAGCATGTCGCAACAGGCGCGGAAGACGCGCAGGACGGCGTTGTAAACATCGCGCTGACGGTCGGTATACCGGCCGTTGACGGGAATGCTGCGGGTGAGGTCGGCGTTGTAATTGGCGTATTTGGCAGCGATGTCGAGGAGGAGCACTTGGCCGTCTTCGCAGCGGCAGTGGTTTGTGACGTAGTGCAGGACGCAGGCGTTCGGGCCACTGGCAATGATGGGGGTGTAAGCGAAGCCTCCAGAGCGCTGGCGGATGAATTCGTGGGCGAGCTCAGCTTCGACTTCAAACTCGTGAACACCAGGACGGACGAATTTTAACAAACGCATGAAGCCGTCCCGCGTGATGCGACAGGCTTCCTGGAGGAGCGAGATTTCGTGGGGGCTCTTGATGCCGCGCAGGGGATAGAGAACGGGCGAAAGGCGCTCATAACGGTGCAGAGGATACTCATGCTGGCAGCGGCGGGCGAAGCGCAGTTCACGTGTTTCGACTACAACGCTGGCGCGGGGGTGTTCGTTGCCATTGAGGAAAACGACCGAGGCTTGGCACATCAGTTGGCGGAAGAGGATCTCGAACTCGGAGGTCCAGACGATTTTTTGAATACCGGAGCGTTCACGCGCCTGGGCTTGGGTGAGTTTGTCGCCCTCCCAAATAGCGATGAGTTCGGAGGTCTCACGGACACAAAGGATTTCCCGTTGTTTGGGATCGGGAGCATCAGGGAATAGGATGAGAACGGATTCTTCCTGATCGATGCCACTCAGGTAGTAAAGGTCGCTGTTCTGAGCAAAGCCGAGCGTGCCGTCGGCATTGGTGGGCATGATGTCATTGGCATGCAGGATGACGAGTGCACCGGGCGGCAGGGCGGCGGCGAGGCGGCGGCGGTTTTCAATGAAGAGTTCGGCGGGAGCAGGTTGGTAGCGCACAGGGAGCAGTCGGTAAGTTTCGACAGGATTAACAGGATTGCGCCAGATGAACAGGATTTTGATGGGCAAATTTCGAGGCCGCCCGATGAGTCCGTCAGGCTACTGAGCCGGTCTTTTGGCAGCGGCGGGATGGCGGTCGGCTTCGAGCCATTTCTCGAGCGCATCGCGAAAACGCTCCATGGGTAGGGCAAAGGTGGTGATGCGATCGGCGCGGGCGATGTTCACGGCGATGGCGCGTCCTTGCAGATCGAAAACGGGGCCGCCCATGTCATGCGGGAACAGGGGCAGATCGTGCTGGAGGATTTCAGGAAAGTCGTCCGTGCGAATGGAGATGCCACCGTTGGCGTAGTCGTCGCCTTCCCAGTTGGCGACGATTCGGGAACGACTGGCGAGACGCACGCGTTTGCGGATTTCCTTGCCTTGACGTTTGATTTTGATTTCGACTTCGTCACCGATTTGATGCTTCTGGATGATGACATTGACCTCGGGGATGGAGGAGGCGCGTTGACCATCGACGGTGACCAGGAGGTCCTCTTCCTTGAGGCCAGCGAGAGCGGCGGGGCTTTCTTCTGCGATGCCATTGATTTGCAGACCGCCGTCGGTGGGTTTGCCTGAGATCCCAAGAGCAGCTCCGAGCCCCGCGATGGGACGGCGGGAAGCACTTAGCACACCGAGGCGCAGGTCGAAAATAGGGACGCCTTCAACGCCTTCTTCCAGAGCGGTCAAAGCGGGGGAAACCAGCCAATGTCCCAAGTTGGCCGACACGGACGGAGCCCACGTCACTGGGATGACCGAGATTGGTCGGTTGTCGGGAGAAAGAGCCTGGCCGAGAACGAGGTCGAGTTTCACATCGCGGCGGACTTCGCGCACGGCCCACGTGTCATCACTAGGACGGGGGCGAAGACGGCAGTCGTTCAGATGCAGGATTTCGGAGGCTTTGGAGATGAAATAGCCTTCCTGGCCGACAAAAGTGACCCCTACCAAAGCGCGGCCTTTGGCGTCCTCCAACCAACCACTGGACGGCAGCACTTGGCGGGAGAGAGTCTGCAAGGCGCGGCGAACTTCGGGTCCATTGACCAATGGCAGAGGGAGGAGCGAATCGGGTAGTTTTTCGAGACGACTTTCTGCCGCTGCCGTGGAAAGAAGCGCCAGCAGCAGCCCTGACGCTGCAAAAAAGACTCTGGTGCAGCATCGGTTCATGGCTTGGATCCGGGGGCTTTTTGAGGTGGCTGGGCTTCCAGTTCCGCTTCAGCAGGTTTCTGCCCCAGCTTCACTTCGAGGACGCGCTCCAGATCACCGCGTCGAATCTTGATCGTGATCAAGTCCCCGGGGGCCCTTTGGCGGACAATGGCGGCGAAGTGACTGTCATCGATGAGGGATTCTCGATTCACTTCAAGGAGACGATCCGCCATTTTGAGTCCTGCGCGGGCGGCGGGTGATTCAGGAATGACCTCTTCAACTTCAATGGCGGCGGGATCAGCGGCCGAACGCATGACGGATACGCCCAGATAGCCGCCGCTTCCAGTCGCCCAGGTTTGGATGACTTGACTTCCTTTCATGCGATCCCAGGAGCGGAGGAAGGGGGCCATGGAGACATGGACGTTTTGATTTCGTTCGGACAAGATCTGGCTGTGGATGCCGATGAGCTTGCCTTTCAGATCAAACAGCGGACCTCCCGAGTCGCCACCCATGAGAACACAGTCGGTCTCCAGGCTATTGGCCTTTTGTTTGAGCACACGTCCGACCCGGAGTACGAGACCACGCTCTTTATCCCAGCCGCCGGGGTGCCCTAGCGCGAAACACCAACTGCCGACGCTGACTTTGCCGACATCACGCTCCACTTCGACGAAGGACCAGGTGCGCTTTTTGTTGCGGCGGTCAAGCTGGGCGAGGCCAGCGTCGGTTTTGTCGTCGAGACCCAGAGCGGTAGCTTTTTGCAGGGTTCCATCAGGCATGACCACGGTGATTCGTGCCCCGGGTTTCATGGTGACGTGGGCGGCCGTCAAGATCAGCCCGTCTGGCGAAACGATGACGCCGCTTGCCGTGCCGTCGCCGTGCCGCAGGACGACAAGCGATTGGCGAACGCGGCCGAGGTGCTCCTGCACGGTTTTTTGCACCTGCATCAGCGCCGGGATGTCGAGAGCCGGGGCGGGAGCCACTTCGGCAATGCTGGGCCAGCCAACTGTCAAAAGCGACCCTGCCACCAGGGGCAGAAGGCGCGCAAAGTTGGGAAATGAAGACATTGCAAGGACAGATACGACGACCGGAAGGAAGTTGCAACGCTCCATGGGACCGATTCCTCTCGGAAAGACGGTTGAATTCACCGTTCCCCTGCGCTTTTCTGCCTCGTTCCCTATTTTCCTAAACTACCACACATGAAATACGATCTCATCGTCATCGGCGGCGGACCTGCCGGATACGTCGGCGCCATTCGGGCAGCTCAACTTGGCAAAAAAGTAGCCTGCGTGGAAATGGATCGGGCCGGCGGCACCTGTTTGAACTGGGGGTGCATTCCGACGAAGGCACTGCTCAAGAATGCGGAGTTGTATCACACGCTCAGCCATCGTGCGGAGGAGTTCGGTCTGAAGATCAGCGGCCTGGAGTATAACTGGAGCAAGGTCATCGGACGCAGCCGGAAGGTTTCGGACAAGCTTTGCGGCGGCATCGAGTTTCTGTTCAAGAAGAACAAAATCGACTACGTGCGCGGCACGGCGACGATTCCAGCCGCTGGCAAAGTGGAGGTCACCGCTGCGGATGGCAGCAAGGAAACGCACGAAGCCACCAACATCCTGATCAGCACGGGTGCGACCAGCCGTGACATGCCCGGGTTGCCTTACGATGGCAAAACGGTCATCAGCAGCCGGGAGGCGATGACGCTGGAGAAGCAACCGAAGAGCATCGTCATCATCGGCGCGGGCGCGATTGGTGCTGAGTTCGCTTATTTCTTCAATGCCTACGGCACCCAGGTGACGATGGTGGAGATGGCGCCGAATCTTTTGCCGGTGGAAGACACCGAGGTCAGCCAGACTTTGGAAAAGTCCTTCAAGAAGCAGGGCATCCGCTTTTTGACCAACACCAAGACGACCGCCGCCAGCACGGATGGCAGCAAGGTCAGCATCACCGTTGAAGGCGCGGCCAATGAGACAATCGAGGCGGAGGTTTGCCTCGTTGCCATCGGGGTGAAGCCCGTGATGCCAGGCGGCGTTGAGTTCAAGCTGACTGAGCGCGGCTGGCTGCACACGGATGACCGTTATCAAACCAGCGTCCCTGGGATCTATGCGGCCGGCGACATCATCGGGCCCCCTTGGCTCGCACACGTGGCGAGCTATGAGGCGATCCAGTGCGTCGAGGGTCTCTACACCAAACACAAGCCGAAGAAAGTCGGCGTGTTCCCAGGCTGCACCTACTGCCATCCACAAGTGGCGAGCATCGGCCTCACCGAGCGCGCGGCCAAGGAAAAGGGTCTCAAGTTCAAGGTCGGCAAGTTCCCTTACGTCGCCAGCGGCAAGGCCCTGGCTGCGGCGGAACCCGATGGTTTTGTCAAGATTCTCTATGGCGAGCCGCACGGCGAGATCCTAGGCGCGCACATCATCGGCAGCGAGAGCACCGAGATGATCGCCGAGATCGGCCTAGCCATGAACCTCGAAGCCACCTGGGACGAGATCGAAGCCACCATCCACGCGCATCCGACGCTGAGCGAGATGATCAAGGAGGCCACCGAGGTGGCCAAGGGGCATCCGATTCACGTTTGAGGTTGCAGCGAATCATGAAGGCGATCATCGAGCACTTGATTGTGGCGGTGATCGCCGTTGGGATGGCGCTCGTAGGGTATTGGTTGATCGGATGGTATCGGGATGATTCACCCAGCCGTCCCTTGGTTGAGTGGAAAGATCCAGGGTGGGTAGTTTGGTCTTCCACCGTTTCTATCGCGACTTGGTTTATCCTTTATCGCATTTGTCGGTTATTGCATTGGCTTGTCTTGCCCATCATGGGCGCGCTCAGCCCACTTATCGGAGGAACCCTCTTCTTCATACCTTACACGTTCGCGCCTTGGATAATCATCTTCGGGTGTGCGCCTGTGGTCTTTCCCGTCGGAATTGCCACAGGCTTATTGATTAGCGTTGCAACATTACCATTTCGACCCAGGGAGGTGCTACGGCGCAATGTCGATTCTTCACCCATTAACGGCTGAATCGTCTGTGCCGATAGTGAGAACGCTCTTTTGAACCGTTGCTACCCGATTCACGACAACGTCCCAGGCAGGGAGATACGTTGAGCCCTAATACCGCCGCACCACCTGATCCTCTGGCGGGCGGGTGTCGTCTTTTTCGGGGTAGTCGAGCGTGTAGTGCAGGCCGCGGCTTTCGTGGCGGCGGATGGCGCATTCGACGATGAGGGAGGCGCACTCGACGAGGTTGCGCAGTTCCAGAAGCTCGCTGGTGATGCGGAAATTCCAGTAAAACTCCTGCACCTCCCGCTTCAAATTGCGCAGGCGGGCGGCGGCGCGTTGCAGGCGCTTGGTGGTGCGCACGATGGAGACGTAGTCCCACATGAGGCGGCGGATTTCATCCCAGTTGTGGTAGATGACAACGAGCTCGTCATTGTCCTCCGCATCACCCGTCTGCCAAGGCGGCACTTCGATGGGCAGCGCCTCTTCGCGACCCATGGGCAGTTTTCGCAGCAGGTGATTCACGGCGCGGTGGGAAAGCACGACGCACTCGAGCAGGGAATTGCTGGCGAGGCGGTTCGCTCCATGAAGTCCGGTGCAACCGACCTCTCCGACGGCACAGAGACCGCGGATGCGGGTGGCGCCGTTGATGTCAGTCTGCACGCCACCGCATTGATAGTGCGCAGCAGGCACCACAGGGATGGGGTCCTTGGTGATGTCGATGTCGACCTCCAGCAAGTTTTTGTAAATGGTGGGGAAGTGGGCGGTCACGAAGTCGGCGGGCTTGTGACTGATGTCGAGGTAGACACAGGGGCCGCCAGTGCGTTTGATTTCGTGGTCGATCGCGCGGGCGACAACGTCACGCGGGGCCAGTGAGCCACGCGGGTCATACTTGTGCATGAATTCGTTTCCTTCTTTATCAACGAGTCGGGCGCCTTCGCCACGCATGGCTTCGGTGATGAGGAAGGAGCGTCGCTCGGGATGATAAAGGCAAGTGGGGTGAAACTGGATGAACTCCATGTTGGCCACACTGGCTCCTGCGCGCCAGGCCATGGCCACGCCGTCCCCAGTGGCGACTCGGGGGTTCGTGGTATAAAGATATACGCGACCGCTGCCGCCCGTCGCTAAGATGACCCGGTCCGAGCGCAACGTGACGACGGTGTCGTCTGACTCACGCAATACGTAGAGTCCCAACACCCGATCTTCGGAGACATACCCCAGTTTTGATGTGGTGATGAGGTCAATGGCGAAGTGGTTTTCCAACAAGGTGATGTTGGGCTCTGCCCGGACGGCGGCGAGGAGCTTTTCGGAGATCTCCCGACCCGTAGCATCGGCGGCATGCAGCACGCGGCGCTGGGAGTGACCGCCCTCGCGCGTGAGATCAAATTCCAGATGCCCATCCTTGGCTTCTCTCTGGTCAAAGTCGACACCCCAGTTCACAAGTTCGTCGATGCGTGCCGGTCC